>CBDUYZ010000027.1:0-15121 GCA_965371575.1 uncultured bacterium | reverse complement strand
AAAATGCATGAATGTATTGATGCCACCAGTAAGCTTCATGTAACTATCGAACTGTTTGGCTGTTTCGGCACGCACAAAATTGTCTACAGTTACAGTAATAGGTTCAGCCGCTAGTGCGGGCAGGTTAAGAATGCAGACCACGCCTACTATGATAGTGGCCAGTCGGTAGATTCTGCTGCTTTTAATCATCGTGCCTTTTCTCCTTTTGTATTTCTGGCTAACGCTGGCTTCGCCTGCAAGCGTGACACGCGATTGTCAGGTGCAAGCACTTAGGCAACCACATTCAACCTGCTTATACCACCTCCGGGTCGGCGCCTGCCCCGATTCCCCAAGAACCGATCGCCTCGCACCGATCTAAGATTGCAGACTAATTTTGTTGCACTTTTCACACAAGGAACTTACAGTATTCAAGTGTAGTCTACACTTGAGCAAGTGCCTGTCAGTTATCTACTTAAATCCCAGAAAGGTGTTTGCATATGATCAGGGACGAAACAGAGGAACCGCCGCCGACAATGGAGCCCCGAAGCGGTCTATCCCACAACGCCATCCGCGAGGAGTTGAACCGCATCCTTGCGAGTCGGGAGTTCCATGCCACGGACCGGATGCGGGATTTTCTTCGCTTCGTGGTTGAGGAGGCACTCGCCGGACGGGCCGACCAGTTGAAGGGTTTCACCATTGCGACCCAGGTCTTCGGCCGGGACAAGAACTTCGACGCCGCGCAGGATCCCATCGTCCGCATCCAGGCAGGCCGCCTGCGCCGGTCCCTGGAGCGCTATTATCTGGTGGCGGGCGGGCGCGACCCGATCCACATCGACATGCCCAAGGGCCGATACATCCCATACTTCGTCGCGCAGGCGGTCGGGACAGGCCATGTCAAGGATCCCGTGGACCGTCGGGGCGAGTATTCCCCCGTGGGACCCTCCGTCGCGGTCCTGCCACTGGAAAACCTGACGGGGGATCCCGACCAGACCTTCTTCATTATCGGGCTTGCCGAGGACATGGTCACGGAACTGAACCGTTTCCAGGACATCGTCGTCTTCCCCTGCCAGCGCACCACCCTGGGCGCGGGATCACCGACGGATCTGGAGCAGCTCGGAAGAACTACGGGTGCCCGGTTCCTGCTGGGCGGGACCCTCCGCAGAGACCCGGAGAGGGCGAAGGTCTCCATGCGCCTGGTCGACGCGCAGACCGGCAGACAGATCTGGGCCGCGGCCTACAAGCCCGAGCTCGAGGCGAGCAGCCTGATCGCCACGCAGGAGGATATCGCCCGTAACGTCGTCGCTTCCATCGGCAGCGAGTATGGGATCATCGCCCGCAGGTTATCTACCGAGTCCCGGAAGAAGCCTCCAGCCGATCTCGACACCTACGAGGCGATGTTTCGCTACTACTCCTACCAGATCGCCCCATCCCCGCAGATGAGCGGGGAGTGCTTCGCCGCCCTGCAGCTGGCCGTGGAGAAAGAGCCGGAATACGGCCCGGCGTGGTCGGCGCTAGCGACCCTCTACTGCCAGATGTACACCTTCGACGTTTCCGGTTTCGACCTGCCACTCGACACCGCCCTCCAGTACGCCAGGAAAGGTGTGTTCCTGGAGCCGGGGTCTCAGATCGGTCGCCTGACCCTGGCCTATGCCAGCTACCTGTCCGACGATCTCGATTCCTTCCATCAGGAAATCGAGACGGCCCTGGGGCTGAATCCCAACTCTCTGTACACCGTGGGCTCCGCCGGATACCTACATGTCATGGTAGGGGAATCAGAACGCGGGCTGTCCCTGCTGGACAGGGCAATCTCGGCGAACCCCTTTTATCCGCAGTGGTTCCACACCGCGTACTTCATCGATCATTTCCGCCGCCAGGAATACGAGCGCGCCCTGCTGGAGATCCAGCAGTGCAATTTCGTGCAAGGCTTCTGGAGCCCCGCGCTGTTCGTTGCCGTCCTCGGGAAACTCAATCGAAGCTCCGAGGCGAAAACCCACATCGAGGAACTGGTGAGGCTGAAGCCCGATTTTGCTTCCCGAGCCCGTGAGCTCATGCGCCGCTCCCTGAAGATCGAAGGCTTCATCGACGAGCTGATCGACGGGTTGCGTCGAGGGGGGTTGGAGATAGAAGAGCGTCGGGCCTTCGGCTAGTTGGGGTTTCTGTTTATTCGTCCGCCCTGAAATCCAAGCGCTTACGCGATCGGGCCAATGAGTAGCTACTCCACAGATCGATAGAGCTGTTTCAGCAGATTCACATCATCCATCTTCAGCACCCGCAAGCCGAACAGAGCGGCCGGATACATGACGACCATGACCAGCGTCGACCCCAGGAACGCCCCCCAGCCGGCAGCCACGGGCAGGCGATGCCAGGCGATGCCCCAGTCAGGGAATACAACACCGACCAGCAAAACGGTCACACCCCAGGCCGCGGCCATCGCCGCCGGCGGCCCGAGCAGGGCGCGCCCTAGCGGCGGCCGGTAATCGGTGCGGTTCAAGTAGAACACGTGCAGCCCGAAGCTGATGATCATGCTGACGATGGTCGCCACCGAAGCGCCGAAATAGGAATAGGCCGGAATCAGGAACCAGTTCAGCGCGATGTTGGCCAGCATCGACACCAGCCCGATGGTCACGAACACCCTCTCCCGGTCGGCGGTGATCAACAGCCGGTTGAAGACCGTGGCCGCGGCCATCAGGGGCAGCCCCCAGATCACGATCTGCATCACGGGGATGGAATCGTTCCAGCGGATATCTTTGTCGAACCAGTGGATTATGGGCCCCGCTGTGAAGGTGATCAGAAGAGTCAGGGGCAGAACCGCGATCATCATGAAACGCAGCGCGCGTTCCCCCAAACGAACGGTGTCGGCAGTGTCCTGCATGCCGTAGCGGGCCATGGCCGGGAACAGGGCGGTGCCGATCAGCCCCGGCAACAACAGCATGACGTCGAAGGCCTGGTGGCCCTGCCCGTAGATGCCGGCGGCGGCCTCGCCCACCATCCTTTCCAGCATGACGATGTCGATCTTGGTGTAGATCACTCCGAAGGTCGTGGCCAGGAACAGGGGCAGGCCCAGTTTCGCCATGTCCATCATGCTCGGCCCCGAACGGCCATCCGGATCTTTCCAGGTCCAGGGCCCGGTCTTCAGGAACATCAAGGGCGCCATGACCAGCAGCCGCGTGACCTGACTTGCCAGGTTGGCCCAGATGATGCCCATCACGCCATGACCGGCGCTCAACCACCACCAGCCCAGTCCGAAGTAGACGACCGCCGAGGCCATCTGGCCCAGGGTCTGGTACTGGACTTTCTCGTGGGCCTGCAGCACCGAATCGCAGGCCATGCCCGCCGATTCGATGAAGATGCCCAGGGTAAGGATCAGGATCGCCTCGCGGGTCAGTGCCTCGTAACCGACTACGCTGACGAAGCCGAATATGAAAAGGTAGCTGATCGCGCTGACAACCCACCGGATCCGCATGGTCGCCCAGAACAGCGGTAGGGTGAGGACCTTGGCCCTGGTGATCTCTCTGGTCAGCAGCACACCCAGGCCGAAACGCGAAACCGTCAGCAGGATGGTATTGATGCTCAGCGCGGTGACCAGGATACCGAGCCCGTCCGGGCCCAGGATCGGGGTCATCTTCTTGCGCAGTAGAAGGGCGAGCAGGCGGCCGCTGAACAGACCGATGGTCAGCAGGATGGTGTTCTTGGCGACGCTGCGTGTGGCTGACAAGTTCTCTTCCTTCTAGAAGAACCCGCGGGTGATCGCGGTGATGACCGGGCTGCCGTCCCCGTTCAGATCCCAGGCCAGGTCGATCCGCGCGACCTGGGAATTGGCCGACCGGGTCGGACCGAATCGTAGCCCAAAACCGGCTTCGTGGCGAATACCCGATTTGTCTCGGTCCTCGTCCTTCCACCAGGCGCTGCCGCCGCTGTAAAAAGCGGCAAAGCCCATGCGGAACAGCCCCGCCAGTTCCCAGGGCATGGCCTTTCCCTGTTCGAAGTTCCAGCGGGCCAGATGATCCCCGGCCATGCCGTCGAATTCCAGGGTCCGCATGCCGCGGTCCAGACCCAGCAGCAGGGCCCGCGAGCCAAGAAGATCACGGCCCTGACCGTACTCGGCAAAGAGGCGGGTTATCCAGGGACTCGCCTGGCGGCCTGCCGTGACAAGCCACCCGGTCACGAAATCGTAGCTGTAGTACCGCACATCCCGGCTGCCGGTGTCGCCGGCGCCCACTCCGCTCAGGACCAGGTAGCCGCCCGCCAGCGGCGTCCATTTGGTGAAGGCACCCTCGGCACGGAAGCGGGATTCGGCATAACTGGCGGTTGAACCCAGCCGGCCGCCCGCCGGACCGGCCTTGAGGTCGAACTCGATTTCCGTGGAAAAATCCTCCACCGGGCCATACTGCAGGATGAACCGCCCTTTGGCCCAGGCGCGTCCGATGCTGTGCAACCAGACGTAGGGAAACACGGTGGTACCCTGGTCGCGGGCGAAAGGTTGGCCCGGTTCAGCGAGCCAGGATAGATCTTCGGTCCGGCCATCGGACAGCAGATATTCGGGTTCGTAAAGATCGAAGACCGTCCGCCGTACCCTGACCCCGCCACCCAACCGCCAGATACGCCCCTCATCCGACTTGCTCAGACGCCACTGAAAACCGGCAGACACTCCCGAATCGTGGAAGGGAAGCAGTGCGTAGAGGCGGGCCGTTTCGCCGGGATCAGCGCCAGCCGGCCCGGCGTTGCTCAGGTAATACCGATTGTCCGCAAGATTATCCCAGAATCTGATATCCATGGTCCAGGCATCGCCCTGCGAGTAGAACGGTTTACCTACAAAAATCTGACGAACGTAACCGTCCTGCCGGTTGGAGTAATCGATACCCAGGTGCAGTCCGGTGCCGAACAGCCGCCGCTGCCGGTACCAGGCATTCCAGTAGGAGGCGTTTTCGTCCTGGCCCAGGCCCGCACCCAACGTAACCCCGTGTCCCAGAAAATTGCGGTCGGAAAGCTGCAGGCTCCACCGCTGGTTATCTCCCGAAGCGATGGAAAAGGAAAAACTGGTGCGCAGGGTCCACGTTTCGCGGGTGGTGACCCGGATGTTCACGCGACCGTCGTTGGTGGTGTCGACGGCCGTCACCCGGACGTTGTTGAGATACCCCAGCGCCCGCAGGTTCCGCTCGGTCTCGGCGAGCTTGGCGGGATTGAAGGCATCTCCGCTCTTGAACAGCAATTCCCGGCGCAGCACATAATGACGGGTATTGGAATGGAGCCCGTTCATGGACCGGCGCATGAACCGAAGGCCGCCGTTGGTGTTTTTTACCTCGTTTTCGGAGAAGATGTCCCGGGTATCGATCACGATTTCTCCGACGACCAGGGCCTGGGGCGCGATCTGGGTGGCCGCGTGGGACCTTGTGCCAACCGCTGTCGTCATCACCATCAATATTGTCAGAACAAGGGGGACAATCCGTCTGTCATGTGTGTCATTTTGTCTTATTTTTCCTGTCAGAAATTGGCCTAACGGGCGCAAAGACCACGATTCCAAACTCCATGTTGACTGATGTAAATTGTTGTATTTATTGAAATTGAAGTTTTTCATCCGTGTGAGATTCCAGATTGGCACAGCCATTGATAGTAGGCCAGTGAAAGCGAAAATTCTGGACCGGAAGCGATCGGTTCAACTTCATAACACAAGACCAAGAGGAGGACCAGACATGAATACCCTGTTTCCCGTGACCCGTATGCTGGACGCCGCCCTGAGCGGCCATCTGGACAATTGGAACGAAGCCGACGGATCCCCGGGCCGCACGCCCCGCGCCGACATCCTGGAAGGCGAGAAGGAATTCCGGGTGCTGATGGACCTGCCGGGTGTCCTGCACGAGGATCTGGACCTGAGTATCGAAGACCAGACCCTGTGGGTGAAGGCCGAGCGTACCGAGAGCGTTCCCGAAGGTTTCGAATCGCGCCGCAAAGAACGGTCTGGCCACGTGACCTTCAGCCGCACCTTCAGCCTGGGCAACGCGGTCAACTCGGAGGACATCAGCGCGGAGTTCAAGAACGGTGTGCTGACTATCACGCTGCCCAAGAGCGAGAAGAGTATGCCGCGGCGAATACACGTGAAGTAAGGATGTCTGGCGGATAGCCGCCCGACCGGAAACAACGACAGGAAGGCCGGGAATCCACTCCCGGCCTTCCCATCAGGGACGCCTACTCCGGCGACTCGCTGGACCCATCCCCCTGCACGCTGAGTATTGCCGAACATATTGCGGTATGCCATGTTCGGTAGGGTGTTAGACTCCCTTCCGTCTTCATTGCGTACCTGCTTTCCTGAAAATCATCCCCCTAAATTCCCGTTATTCAGGCATCTCACGGATTCCCCAGCGAGGGTGCGAGCTTTCCCCGGGCGGTGGAACGTTCCTTGCCGTTCCCCCCGAAGAAGCCCTTCAAATCGGGCAGGTCGCAATACAGCCGACACCCGGAACTTCCCGGCGGGCCATCCGCGGGGACCACCTCCGGGCAGAACAGCACCAGGCGGAGCCGAAACATGACGAATCCAGCCAGTCTCAGCTTTCCCGCAATGTCAAACCTGATGGCCAAGATGCCAACCTACTCACGGTACCGTTCCGCGACCGAAGCTGCCGAAGCCGAGCGGGTGTTCCGGCAGGCCATGGGCTACATGCTCAAGGAGTGCGGAGAGCATCTGCTGGGCATCGCCGAGACCAAATCCCAGATCCTAAACACCGACATGGAGCAGATGATCGATAGCCTGATCGACCGGATAAGCCTCATCTTCCGCCGCCTGGACCGGGAGGGCGACATCAGTCTGGTCAGCAACAGCACCGCCGCCATCGCCGAGCTTGAGGCTCTGGATACCCGCCTCATCCTCATGATCGAGGAAGCGATGAACCTGGTGCGCAATCTCGAGACCGAAGTGCCGGCGGCGAGCTGGTTCCAGACCGATGCGGACCGTCTTTCGATCGGGCTGGCCTGCTTCAGTGAGATGACGGAGGAGCGCAACTTTCTGCTGGGACTCGGTTGGGAATCAGAATTCCATTGGCAGGGGAGACGTTGATCATGAACAGTGACCTTATCACCACCATGGGCCTGCAGAGCGGTCGCGACTGGGATTCAGTTCCGGCGGACGAAGGTCCCCTCGAATGGACACTGGATCACCGGCAGGGTTTGATTCAGGGCCCCCTGGACCTGGAGTTCCTCAGGGGCAGAAAGATCTCCCTCGTACTGGAGCCCGGTCAGATGGCGATGCTGATCCAGGATGGCGACCTGAAAGCCGTCTATCTGGACGGAGCCCATTACCTGGACATCGGCCACGGCAACCACCAGGTGCCAGCCGAAAGCCGACTCATCTTCCTGGCGACCAATAGGCACATCAACCTGAACTGGCCGCCCCAGGCCCCCCTGCGCATGGGCCCGAACCTCGACGAAGCCCTCATCGGCGGCTGCAGCCTGACCATCGACGGACCCGCCCGTTTCTATCGGACCTTTCTTGACACTCCCGAAATACCCGATCCGGATTTCCTGGTCCACCTGATCGACCAGCTCGTTCGCGGGATCCTGGAAGAATTACTGAGCGACCTTTTCGACCCCGCTGCGACCACCGAACCCGCGGAAATCCAGTCCCGGCTGACCCGACTGGTTCCCGAGGAACTGGCGGACGATCTGGCCCCCTGCGGTCTGGCCTGCGTGAACCTCGCCGTCTACACGGCCGCTCCGCCGGTGGATGACGAATTCGTCCCCCAGGTAGACCAGGAAACCGCCGTTCACGAGACCGCTGGACATCTGGACGGCGTTGGGCATAATTGATTCTGATAGGTCGGGGTGTACCCGGCCAACTTTTTCATTCCCTGAGGGCTGGATTCCGTGCCGTTTAAGCAAATATTCCTTTTTTTGATCTGTCTGGCCCTGCTGGTCGCCGCGGGCGCCTCCCTGGCCACAGCCGAGGAGGACTTCGTCCAGGAACCCGATCCCGTCCTGACCGCAATCAACATAGAGGGCAACGAAAAAACCGACACCACCCTGGTGGAACGGATCATGGGACTCAAGCTCGACCAGACCCTGAACCTGGACCAGACGGATGATGCCTGGGATGCTCTGGAGGACTGCGGCCACTTCAGGTTCGTGGAGATCGATTACGACGACAGCGAGCCGGGCGAGGTGGTGTTGAACGTCATCGTCGAAGAGGACATGGCTACTTTCTACGGCCCGTATATCCGGTACAGCCGGCGCCACAAGTACCTGCTCGGTGCCTGGGTCGAGCAGCGCAATCTGCGCGGCAAGGGTGAGACGGTCCGGGCCCAGATCTCGGTCTTGTACATCCAGAACGGGTTGGCTTCCTGGCATCGCCCCTGGCTTTTGGGGGTTGATGGGCTGGAAGGAACCTTCTCCGCCACGGGCGAGCAGGCGGATTTCGTGTTCCGGCCCTTCCGTTACCGCAAGTGGGATCTGGACTGGGAAATGAAGTGGAATTTCGCCGGGCCGTTCTTCGTGCTGGGCGGCGCGAACTACGGTGCTTTCAACCAGCGCGATTCCTTCAACTGCTCCCTGCCCGAGCGGGAAACCGAACCCCCTGCCGGCTCGGTCCATTACGAGGCCAATGTTGAAAACCACTGGATTTTCCGCGGCGCGGTGGGCCTGGATTCCCGCAGCAACCCCTACTACCCTCGGCGCGGAATCTTCTTGCAGGGGATGGCCAATGCCTTCAGCAGCAATTATTACGAGACCTATCTGGAGACGAGCGTCGACACCCGGGTCTTTGTGCCCATGCCGTGGAAAAAACACGTTCTGGCCCTGCGCGGTTGGGGACGCCAAACCGATGGGGCGACCAACATCGACAATGCCTTGTTCTTTGGCGGGCCGGAAACGGTCCGCGGTTATCCTTTCGCCCAGCGCGAGGGTGAAGAGGGCTATCTGCTGACCGCCGAGTACCGCATGCCCATATTCTTGATGCCGATCTCACCTCGCGGAGAAATCATCGGGGCCGGGTTCCATCTGTTCACCGATGCCGGCGACGCCTGGTATCACGGGGCCGAGGCCGGGCGCAGCATGTTCTCCTATGGGGCGGGATTTCATCTGAACATCGATACGCTTCAGTTGAGGTTCGAGGCGGCGCGGACGCGTGAAGGTGATTGGATGTTCGAGTTCATGGATAAATTCAACTTTTAGCAGATCGTTGACTGGCTCACCTCGATCAATTCCCCTCCCCGAACGGCGATGGCATTTTGCCAATAAACGCCTCCCGGGCTTTGACAAACTCCTCCCCCGACCACGACGCGTGCCTGAGTTCGGCGATCTCCGCGAGCGCCTCGTCCGGCAAAATTTCCGCCTCTTCCAGCAGATTCAGGATGCGCCGGGTCCCCCGCAAGGCATCGGGCCCACCCTTGGCCATGGTCTCCATGAGCTTGGTGGCGTCATCATCGAGTTCATCCGCAGGCACCAACCGGTTGAAGAAACCGGCATGGAAGACGCGGTCAGACTCGACAGCCTCGCCGGTCATCAGCATTTCGCGGACCATGGGTGAGCCGAAGCCGCGGATCATCCTCCGCAACCCCGTATGGCTGTAGACCAGTCCCAGCCTGACCGGGGGAACGCCCAACCGCACACCCTCGGCAGCCACTCGTAGATCGCAACAGGCCAAAAGTTCGACCGCCCCGCCGTAGGCGTCGCCCTGCACCGCGGCCACGATGGGCGCGGGGTAGTGAGTCAGACGATCCATCAACTGTTCGAAGGGTGCCAACGCGCGCACGCCCGGGTCGCGGTGGAAGATTTCCTCGGGAATGTCCCTGATGGAATAACCGGTGGAAAAATGCTTGCCGTTGGCCCTGATCAGCAGCAGCGGCGATCCGCCGTTCACCAGATCATCAAGCGCGGCGACCAGCGCGGTAAGCATCTCGCGGTCCAGCACGTTGCGCGGCGGCTGGTTCAGGACGAGTTCGGTCCACCGGGTATGGGAATGGATTTCCAGGGGCACGGGCAAGCCTTTCGAAAGATGGTGCAGACGCTTCAGGCGGGTTCACACCGCGCCGGCCGCGATATCCGGTTGGTCCCCGCCGAACTTCACGCCCAGGTCGCGCAGAAAACCGAAGGGCGGGATGCCGCCGGCCAGAATGAAGACGTCGTCGTTCGGTACGATGACCGGGCCGTCGGGTCCCTCGAGCACGATCTTGCCCTCGTGGATCGAAGTCACGGTGGAAGCGCCCAGGAACCCCAGGGTGCCGTCGGCGATCAGTGGGGCGATGCGGTCGGCGTTGCGTTGCTTGATACGCATCAATTCAGCCTTGCGGTAGGAAAGCGTCACCCGGCAGCCTTCCTGGTGCGCCAGGCCCATGGCGGCCTCCACCGCCGAGTCGCCGCCGCCCACCACCAGAACGCGCCGGCCCAGGTAGGCCTCGGCGTCGATGAGTTTGTAGGCGACCTTGGCGAGATCCTCACCCGGGACGTTGAGTCGGCGGGGTGTGCCCCGGCGGCCCATCGCCAGGACGACGTGGCGGCAGCGGAATTCTCCTGCCGAGGTCTGCACCGTGAAGTTCCCGGCCTCGCCCGCGACACCCGTCACACGCACTCCGGTACGAATATCAAGGTCGAAGTCGGAGTGCAGTTTCTCCCAGATCTCCAGCAGCTCTTCCTTGCTGTACTGGTGACAGGGCAGGCGGCCCAGGCGGGGAATTTCCACCGGCTGGACCATCACCAGTTTCCGACGCGGGTACTGCAGAATGGTGCCGCCGGCTCCCTGCTGGTCGAGAATCAGGCAGGACAGCCCGTGTTCCGAGGCCACCAGGCCGGCGCTCATGCCGGCGGGCCCGGCTCCCACGACCACGGTGTCGAGAACAGCGCCAGGAATGCCGTCGTGGGTGCCGACGCCGCTGGAGGAGGAAACCGGCCCTCCGATGGCCGCGATCCCCTCCATGACCCGCCGGCCCTGTTCCACCGCATTGCTGATCAGCGCAAAACCGCTCAGCTCGCCAGCGATCCAGATGCCGGGCACGTTGGTCTGGTTGTGGTCGTCCAACAGGGGGATGTCGTCGCGTTTGGTGATGTCACCGAGGCCGACCTTGATGGCGTCGACGGGACAGGCTTCGGCGCATTTACCGTGGCCGATGCAGCGGGCGCCGTTGATTACCACGGCCTTGCCCATGACAACACCCAGCACGTCGCCCTCGGGACAGGCGTCCACACACGTGCCGCACCCGATACAGACCCCCGCGTCGATCAGGGGATACTGGCCGGCGGCCTTGTCCATGCCGAGTTCGCGGGTCTGGTGAAGTCGTTGGCTGTCCCGCGCCCGCTGGCGGCGAAAACGGACGGCATAGATGGCTACACTGGTGGTCACCAGCGCCAGGACGAGGACCCATATCAGGATTGATTCCACGATTACCCCGCTGCGTCTGCTGGACCAAATGATCTTACGGACCGGACGGATCAGAACCGATGGCGCAATTCCAGGAACCAGCGGCGACCGGCGATGTCGTCGCCCCAGTCGTTACGGTAGTCCGCGCTCACCGACCAATGTGCCGACAGATCCCGGGCAGCCCCGAGCTTCAACCAGGTGTTCGAGCGCTGCTGGTCACCCATGCTCCCTGCATACTCATAATATCCACCTTCCAGACGCAACCGCAGGCCGCCGGCGGTGGTTTTCGTCGCCCCCAGCATCGGCGCCCAACCCGACAGGTATGGCCCGTCGAACCCCCGCACCGAGGCGTTCAGGCTCAGCCGTTTCAGCGGCCAGTTGGGCGCGTAGAACCGGGCGTTCCAGGATGTGCTCGTATCCCCCGTGCGATCATCGTCCCGCAGGGTGCCGGAAAGATTCAGCCCCAGGCCCGCCGCCGAGCGCAGGTTCACGCCCGCCCGCCAGCCGATGCGGCCCGCATTTGTAAACAATTCGTCGGGCAGGGATTTCGTTTCCCAGGTGCGCACGGGCTTGCGGTCATCGTACCCGAGGTTCACGTCGATCCGGCGGCTGAACCGGTAGCGTCCGGTCAAGGCCAGGCTGGAGACCGTCAGGCCGGCGTCAGCGGCGTCTTTGCGCCACCCGCGGTTGATGTCAAATTCCGCGGCCTGCAGCAGGCTCAGACGACGGCCCGTGTTCCAGGTGGTGGTCATGGTCACGTACTCGCGACTGATCTCTCCCTTGCGATAACGGCCCACGCCCGCCACGACCAGATCCAGGATTCCCCCAGCCCCACCGCGGTGATTCAAGTGGAAGGTGACACCCGCCAGATGGTCGTCGGTTCCGAAGCCCAGGTTTCCCCATTCCGGAGCGAAGCCGCCGAAGGCTCCCAGCCGAATACCGCCGCCCACGCGGTGGTTGAAACTCAGCCCATCGAAGGGGCCGGCAGCGGCCGTGTACCGGCTGCCGACCCGACCGACGGCGAAATGCCAGTCCAGATCGCGCCCGTCGCGCACCAGGGCCACCTCCTGGATGCGGTTGCGCCACTCCCGGTCAAGAGTCGAGGAGTAATAGCCGGAGCGCTGGATGCGGCGGACCGATCCGCGGGCGCGGAATTCCAACATATTCCCCAACCTGGCGACGCGCACGCGAAACGGCAGGCTGTACAGGTTGGTTTCCAGGCCGCGGTCGGCCGTTTCGTCGGTATGACCCCACTGCAGGGCAATCGTGCCGCTCAGAACGGGGCCTGAAGCGGAGACCACGCCGGCATCCTTGTCGAAGTCGGCGCGTGTGCGCCGACGGGACTCCCCGGCAACAGCGGCAACGGGTGGCGCCGTGGCCGGACTCGCCGCATCGTACACCACCCGGTCTCCCGGTCTGATCTCTCCCACGTTGCTTATTATTTTGCAGGACGCTGAATGCTCCGCCGTGAACACGACCTCCAGTTCGGCCAGCGCCTGGCCGTCCCGAACCACCTGGACGGTCATGCCCACAACCAGCCCGCCGCCGCTGCCGGTGTCCAGGTACACGTGGTCCGCCGACAGGTAGCGAACCCCGCACTCGGCTTCTTCCGCGCCGGCTGCACAGGGAATCAGCAGCCAGCAGGCCGTCGATACAGCCAGGATGATGGCCGGCCATGCCACGCGGCGGATCATCATTCCGTCCCCCGCGGATGGCAGCGGAAACACTCGGAGCTCACGTAGCTGTAACCGCTGACCTCACTGTGATCGGCATCCGTTTCGACCTGGGTGTGCTCGTGACAGAAAATACATTCGAACACGGTATAGTTCGATGGATTCACGTGGCAATCGGCGCAAGAGTTCCACACCGGGGCGTGGGTTCCGCTGTAGATGGGGAACAGAATGTCGTGGTCCCACGTGGACGGTGTCCAGGCCGTGGTCGTGTGACAGGTCACGCAGGTCGTCGGGAAGTCGGCCGCCGTGTGATTGGGATCGGACGTACCATCGTAGTCGGCCTGATGACAGGCAAAACAATCAGTCGGCGTGCCCGTGTACCCCGAGGCATGACAGGCCTGGCAATCCAACGTGCGGTGCGCGCCGGTCAACGGGAACGCGGTCGTATTGTGGTCGAAGGAGGCAGGCTCCCAGGCCGAGGTCGAATGGCAGGCCCGGCAGTTGACGGAAAATCCCGCGGCAAGGTGGGCAGGGTCCGTAGTGCGGTCGTAGTCGTCCTGGTGGCAGGCCTCACAATCAGTCGGCGTGCCTACAAACCCGTCCGCGTGGCAGTCCACGCACTCCAGAAACAGGTGGGCGCCCGTCAGCGGGAAGGCCGCCGAATGGATGAAATCCGCCGCACCCCAGGTGGCGGCGAAAACACCATGGCACTGGATGCAGTCGGTTCCGAAGCCGGACGCCTCGTGAGCCGGAGCGGTTGTCCCATGGTAGACGTCCGCATGGCAGGAATAACAGTCGTAGGGGGTGCCCGCGTAGTCGGACCTCACGGCCCCTTCATGACAGGCGTCGCAGTCGACACGTTCGTGTGCCCCGACCAGAGGCAAGGCGGTTGCGTCGTGGTCGCGGCGCATCTGGGACCGGTCCACCCATCCATTCGGGGTGTGGCAGTCCTCGCAGACGGGGCCCAGCCGACCTCGGTGAATATCCTGGTGGCAGTCCACACAGGCGGTCCCGACGTGGGCGAACACGGGTTCCTTGTGGCACTCCCGACACTGTGCATGGACGTGCAGGCCTTCGAGATCGAACCCGGTGACCGAATGGTCGAAGTCCTTCACGCGCCCCTCTTCATCCCAGGACTGTGCGGTGTGGCACAGCACGCAATCCAGTTTCATATCACCATGAGGATTGCCGACCCGCGGGCCCCGACCCTCGTCCCGGTCCTGGCCCAGGACCGTGATGGGAATCATCAGGAACAGCAGCAACACCAGACGTTTCATGAGCTTTTCCCTTCAGACTCCGGATCGTTGGTGTGGCAATCCTTGCAGGACGTCGGCAACGGTTTGAAATGAAGAAGGCGGTCGTTGCCGGGCTCCAGGGGGCGGTGGCATCCTGTGCAGGCCACCCTTTCGTGACCCCCTTCGAGTGCGAAGCGGCTGTCCCGGTCGTGGTCGAATTTCTCGGCCAGCCAGTCCACGGTCACGTGACAACGCTCGCAGGATACGGCCTGGCCGTCGGGGGCCGACTCATCGGCGAACAGGCCCCGGTGCACATCCTCGTGGCAACCGGTGCAATGCCGGGCCGTCCCGCTGAAGGGTATCTCGGCCCCTGCCCGCTGGTGGCAGGCCAAACAGTCGACCGCGGCGTGCCGGCCGTCCAGTGCAAATCCGGTCATTCCGTGATCGAAGGTTGCCGACCGCCAGCTTTCCTCGGTATGGCAGGATTCGCAGCCCTGTTCCGCAGTGTATTTTTCGGTCTGCCCCCGATGGGGGTCCTGATGGCAGGCCGTGCAGGCAGCATGATTGGGGAAAAGTTCGACCGCCGCAGGGTACGGTCCCATGCCGAGGGGACGGTGGCAAGCATTACACGGGGTGGCTCGGTGCGCACCGCTCAGTGGAAAGACCGTTTCGGCATGCCGGGCCAGGGAAAACCGTGTGGGCCGGAATCCCTCGACGGTGTGGCAATCCTCGCAGCGCGTCAGGCGGGGTTTTGCGAGGGTCTCGCCGCCGTGGGCGTCGTCGTGACAGTCACTGCAGGCGGCGAACTTCGGTTTTTTTCGGTCCCGGGCGTGGCAGGCGGCACAGGCCACCGCGGCGTGCCTGCCGAGCAACGGGTAACGGGTCCGCGCATGATC
>CBDUYZ010000026.1:0-15219 GCA_965371575.1 uncultured bacterium | reverse complement strand
AGGATTCAACGGCGCCGCAATAGGCCTGAAAATGGCCGCTGAAAGTGGAAAGATGACTCTCCATGTCGTGCCGGGAATATGAAGCGGTGGCCATGATGACCGCGAAGACGATCTTTGTGCCGGCGGAGGTGCAGGTGCGCGCGGAATCGCTGGTCGGCGAACCGAAGGGTCCCATCTCATCGAACAGACCCAGGCGGCCCGTCAGGTGCACCTCGCCCTTGCGGATGCCCGAATATTCTTCCCCGCCCAGGCCGGTGCGCAACACGACGTCGCCCGCGACCCGTTCGAGATCGTACATGCCCACCGGCAGCAGAAATTCGAGCGAGGCCAGGTTGCAGCTGTCAACCACGTTGCTGATCCGATAAAGGTCTTTCCCCTTGAGCACGCGGCGCAGCAGGGCCTCGCTACTTGGTCGGTGCCTGGATGGATCCATGCCGAAGGACTTGTAGAGGTTGCGCGCCTCCTGGAGACCGGGAATCTCCGACGGAAGCAACCCGGCGAATCTGACCGCCAGTTTGCCGCCCAGCTCGGCTGTGGCCTCAGCGACGGCCGGGTTGTCCTCCACGCGGACCCCGTCCAGCACCAGGATCCCACAGGACAGACGGTCGGCCACCTCTGCGGCGACGGCCACGCAACGACCGCCGGTCAGCTTACAAACCGGTCCGGTGGTCATGACTTCCCACCGGACGCATGCCGACCTCCGGCACCGTACATCTTCTCGTAGTAGGAAGTGTATTCGCCGCTGCGGATCTCCTCCCACCAGGTCCGGTGCTTGAGATACCAGTCGATCGTCAGGGCAAGTCCGGCCTGGAAATCGACCTGGGGCGCCCAATCCAGCTCAACCATTATCTTCGTCGCGTCGATGGCGTAGCGCAGGTCGTGGCCGGGCCGGTCCTTGACGAAGGTTATCAGATCCCGGCTCTTGCCCAGCTGGTCGACCAGCATCCGCACGAGGTCCAGGTTCTGCATTTCGTTGCCGCCTCCGATGTTGTAGACGCCGCCCGGAACACCCCGGCGCAGGACAAGGTCCACCGCGCGGCAATGATCCTCGACATACAGCCAATCCCTGACATTGCGCCCGTCTCCGTAAACGGGAAGCGGCTTTTCATCGAGGGCGTTGGCAATCATCAGGGGGATCAATTTCTCGGGAAACTGGTAGGGACCGTAGTTGTTGCTGCAGCGCGTGATCATCACCGGAAAACCGAAGGTCTTGAAAAAGGAACGGCACAGCAGGTCGGCGCAGGCCTTGCTGGCGGCGTAAGGCGAATTGGGGGCCAGCGGCGTGCTCTCTACGAACTGTCCCCCGTTCTCCAGCGATCCGTAGACCTCGTCGGTGGAGACCATGACAAACCGTTCAACGCCTGCGGCGCGGCACTCCTCCAAAAGGATCTCCGTGCCCAGCACGTTGGTCTGGATGAAAATCTCGGGACCTTCGACTGAGCGGTCGACATGGCTTTCGGCCGCAAAGTGAACCACTGCGTCTATGCGTTCCTCCGCGAGGATCCTCCGCACAAGATCCCGGTCGCGGATATCGCCCCGCACAAAACGGTAACTCGGATCGTCTTCGTATCCGGACAGGTTGGCCAAGTTGCCCGCATAGGTCAGCAGATCCAGGTTGACTACCCGTTCCCCGGATTCCTCCAGTAACAACCGGACATAGCTCGACCCGATAAAACCTGCTCCGCCAGTCACGAGAACATTCATCGCCGATTATCCTTTCGCGCAGCTTTCTCCAACGCCTTGACGAATTCCGCCGTCCTGGCCTGCGACACACGCACTTGGCCAGTGTCCGGATCCAATTCCTGTAGCGACGAACCCACGATGAAACCGTCGGCGTGGGGCAGAAAACCGCCAACCGTCGCCGCAGTCGCCCCGCTGCCGACCAGCACCGGGCCGTCCGGAAGAGCTTCACGAACCATGACGACCTCGGCCGGGTCCGCTTGCGCGCCGGTGGCCGTCCCCGTGACGATCACCCCGTCTACCAACCCTCGCAACCGAAGATCGCTGACCTCTTCTGCCAGGGACCTTTCCACCAGGGGGCGGGCATGCTTGACCCTGACATCGGCCAGGATGCCCGCCTCGACGCCCAACTCGCGGCGCAGCCGCAGTGTGTGCCAGGCGCGCCCCGCGATGGTACCCTGGTCGGTGACGGAGGTTCCCGTATGGATATTGACCCTGACGAAACGGGCTCCGGTAGCCGCCGCGATGCCCAGAGCGGCCGCCACATCGTTGCGCAGGACATTCACCCCGATCCGGAGTCCGGGGAACTCCGACCCCACCGCCTGGACCAGGACAGTCAGCGCCGCCACGGTTTCGGCAGGCACCCGGCCCGGGAAAAAGGGAACATCATGGTAGTTTTCGATCATTACGGCGTTCATACCGCCGCCGGCCAGCGCCTCTGCATCAAGAAGAGCGGCCGTGATGACGGATGCCATGTCGCCTCGCCACCCGGGGCTGCCCGGCAGGGGAAGCAGATGGATCATGCCCACCGCGGCAGGTTCGATCAGTCGGTGGAAATCGGATCGGGTCCACATGACAGAGGATTCACCTTCCTGGTTGCCGGCGGGTTCGTTTGCTTGGCAACGCCGATGTGATAGAATAAATTATCCCACACGGAGTTTTACAAGGGATTAAGGAGCGACATGCAGATCATAAACGGCAAGACAGGATGGATCGAGGTCATCTGCGGCCCCATGTTCAGCGGCAAGAGCGAGGAATTGATCAAGCGGATCCGGCGGGCCCAGATAGCCCGCCGCCGGGTGCAGATCTTCAAACACGACAGCGACGCCCGCTACGACGCCACCAGCATCGTTTCCCACAGTCAACAGAGCCTGCCCGGCATCGCCGTCTCGAACGTGAACGACATCCTCCAACTGGTGAATGACCGGACCGAACTGGTGGCCATCGACGAGGGGCAGTTTTTTTCCGCGGATATCGTGGATGTAGTCAACAAACTCGGGAACCAAGGCAAAAGGGTCATTGTCGCAGGACTCGACCTAGATTACCGGGGCCGCCCCTTCGGCCCGATGCCCCAGTTGATGTGCACCGCCGAATACGTGACCAAGCAGCTGGCAATCTGCATGACCTGCGGGGACCCAGCCAATTTCACCCAGCGGCTGATCCCCTCAACCGACCAGATCGTGGTGGGAGCCAGCGAGACCTACGAGGCCCGCTGCCGCCGTCACTTCGAGCCTCCACAAGAAGAAAGCCCCTAGCACTGAGGCGCCGACCTGAATCACCGCAGCGAACAGAATATTGCGGGTCAAGCATTCCGGTTGCCGGTCAGCTGAAAAAATGGGGATCGATCTTCAGCTCCCGTGCCTGCGTATTAATTTCGGCCAGGGTCTCCGCCGTAACCCCCAAGAACCGCGCAGCGTCGCTGAGGGGCTCCTCCTGCCCCAAGTCCTCCTGCCCCAAGTCCTCCTGCCCCAAGTCCTCCTGCCCCAAGTCCTCCTGCGTCCCGGTGGGCTCACCGCTGTCACTGTCCTCCTCGTGACTGCTGCTGCACAGGGCAATCTCTTCACCCAGGGCAATCATGGCTGCAAGCCGGTCGCCCTTCGCTCCTTCGTCCTCGAATCTGTGGTGCCAGCGGACGGCGTCCTCGAGTTCCTGGCTGAGGTTCCATTCCTTGATCAGCAGGGCCCCTAGCTCACCGTGGTCGAAGCCCATGCGATCCCGCTCCACAACATGGTATGGCAGACCGCGTTCTGCGGAATCGTTGAGAATTTCCTGGAAGAGCTCCGGATGGCTGCGCGCCAGGACAAGCTGACCGATGTTCTGCATCAGCCCACCGATGAAGACACTGTCGGGACTGCTGCGGTCCAGGGCCAGGCCGACCAGCTGTCCGGCCATGGCCGACATCACTGACTGGCGCCAGATCTTCTGGTATAGCAAGCCCGCACCTGGCGACAGGAATACCGACCGGGCAGCAGTGACCAGTGTCCAATTCCGGATGGCCACGAAGCCCAGGCGGACGATGGCCTCGCTCACGGTGCTGATTTCCCGGACCGCGCCGTAGAACGGACTGTTGGCGATGCGCAGGACCTTGGCCGTCAGGGCCTGGTCCATCACCAGAGCACGTTCCAGTTTGGTGGCCGTCGTGCCTGGCTCCTCGATGACCGCCATGATGTGGCACGCGGCCTTGGGCAGGGCCGGCAATTCCCCGCTGTGGTGCAGAATGGCCTCCGGAGTCAGCTTGTCGGATTCGTTCCCCTCTGCGGTGGAAGTCTCCGGTAGAGCGACCGCCGCAGCCGAAGCCGCGCAGGAGCGGGAATCGTCACCCTGGAGCGTTACGGGTTCGACCTTGTCATCAACGCTGGATGCCGCGGGCCGGTCGACAGGAGGAACCGGACCGCTCTGGGCCTGCTCCGTTTGGCTCTCCTGGCGCCTGTTCAACTCGGAGCCGAGGATTCCGGACACCTTGCCCTGGCTGCTTCTTGCTTCCTTGTTGAGCAGGCACATGCGTGCCAGGGCGTAATGGGCAAGAATCTCAGCCACCGCCAGGAAGTTTTCCGTGGTCTTGTCCGCATCGAGGTACAAGAACGTATTACAGTGGTTCTGGGAAGGCAGGGGCAGGATGATTATCTGCCGGTCCCGGCTTCCTCGGCCGAGCATGAGAGTCAGGTCCAGGGGAAAGTGCTTAACCGGCACCGGCCCCGCATATACCGTGACATCATCGGTGATGGCCTGGAAGATATCCGTATTCGTGCTCGGTATGGGGGCTCGGCCGTCCCGCCGCTTCTTCTTGGCCTCGGCGGGCAGCTGGATGTTTTCCTCCATGATGACCTGAAGTCCGCTGGTCCATCGTTTGAGCAGCACCAGGCGCAGCCCCGTACGCTGGGCCAGGCTGAGGAAGAATTCGGGGAATTCCCGAACCTTGTTCATGGCCGACATTTGGCCAATCCCCTCCCGCTGCATGGACATCATGTCCAGAGAAAGATCACCACCGGCCTCCGGCACGATGGAATCCGCCGCGTCCTGCGCCGGCTCTGCGGGGGCGGGATCCTGTTGGTCCGAGGGCTCCTGTTCACACTGATCGAGGGTTTCGATCTTCTCGTCGATACCTTGGAGTTCATCCGTCTTTGTAGCCAAGGGAATCCTCACTCGTTGCGGCGGCCGCGGAAGGAGATCTTCCGGGCTCCGGTTCTGGCCCGGATCATTGCATCGCCCGGCGGAATCGCGCAGTGATAGCTGCTCGTTGCGCTCCCAGCGCTTCGCGGTGACAATAATCCTGGCTAAGACAGTATTTCGTCCTTCCTGGAGAAAATCGGCACCTTCGGGCCCTGAATTTATCATTATTTCTCATTTTTGAGTTTTTTCCGGAATTGCCTGCCTGAATGGCCGATCGGTTGCGTTCCGCACCTTCAGGATGTAATTTTGCGAATCCGGATCAGGACACCCCCCGGAGCGCTACGAGTACAGGGGAAACATGAATTGCAGAATCACCAAATCCTTCACGCTGGATGCTGCCCATTGGCTGCCGGAAGTCCCTGCAGGACACAAGTGCGGCCGCCTGCACGGCCACACGTACACCATCGTTCTGGGGCTGGAAGGGGCTCTTGAACCCAGGCTGGACTGGGTGCAGGATTACGGTGAGATCACACAGGCTTTCACCCCGGTCTATGCGGAACTCGACCACCATTGCCTCAATGAAATCGAAGGATTGAAGAATCCGACGGCCGAAATAATGGCCCGCTGGATATTCGACCGTCTCAAGAAGGAACTCCCCCTGCTGACGGACGTGACGGTCTGCGAAACCCTCACAACCACGGCGGTCTACCGACCGGAGGCTTGACCCGCATCAAGAGGTTTCCGGTTCAACCCGCACGGAGATTACGCTGCCGGAGGGAAGCCAACCCACCCATTCGCCACCCAGGCCGATCCTGACCCAACCTTCCCGTTCACCTTCTATGTTGACCGTCAGGCCGTCATGGACCTGGAACAGGACCGGGAAGTTCTCTGCGGGTCCGGACTTGACCTCGGCCATCTCGACGACCACCACCGCCTCATTCCGCACCTGTTCATGGTACCAGCGACCGACGGTCACCGTCGCGACGACCAGCAGGCAGGCCACGCTGGACAGCAGTGCGCGCCTCAGTTGTGTCCCTATATCCTCGCGATACCAGCCCCAGGCGATCAGGGCGGCTATGAGCCAGATCAACAGCAGTAACACGACACCCCATTGATCCAGAGTGAAGGCCGAGATCACCCCAGCGGCCTGGGCAATGAACAGGGGCAAGTTGTTGTCGGTGAGTTCGAGGTCCTTGATATGCTGCCGTACCCAGGCCAGATTGCTCTGGATGTCGCGGTCCCGGGGAGCAAGGCGCCGGGCTCGCAGGTAGGAAACCACGGCTTGGCCGAGTTCACCCCGGCGAGCGTAGGTGTTGCCAAGATTGAAATGGAGCACGGCGTCGTTGACACCCTGGGTTTGTGTCTGCAGATAGAGTTCGAGAGCCCGATCCGTTTGCCCCTCGGTATAGGCCTGGTTTCCCTCGGCCATCAAGCGGACGGGATCGGCTCCCGGGCGTTTGCCGGGGTCCGACTCACTCGCCATGACGATCTGCGTGGTCAGAGTCAGCAGGATAACAGCCGACAGGATGCCGAGCACCGGGCCGGATGTGGCGACAGTGGTTCCGGCGCGTTTCTTCCGGGCGTCATCCAGGTCACGCAAAAGAGCCTCCACTTCGGACACCAGCTGGACGCCCTCCGAAATCCGCCCGCCGCCGTAACGAGCCGAGTCGCACTCTTCCAGAACCAGGGCCAGGCGGCGGCCACTCTCCGGCAATCCTGCCGCTTCGCAATATGCCACCACCTCGACGGTCCCCACCGCAGCCTGGGGTTGATCAGTGCAATCGGCCACGAACCCGGCGATACTCCGGGCGAGGCCGGCCATGCACTCGGGGGTGTCCACATGTCCAGAGGCCTTTGCCAACTCGGCGCGGGCCGTCGCCAGGGACCGCCGCAGACGCCGGGCGGCAGGATTTCGCCGGTCCGCGAACAGGTGGCGCAGATAAAGGCGCAGCAAGGCCAGCAGCAGGACCGGCAGCAGAAAGACGATCCACCAACCGAGGCTGCCGAACCAAGGCCCGGCCCCCCGCCCGAGCCGGGCGGGAACCTGGTGAATGAAGGCCAGGTCCTCGCTCAACCGACTGATCTCGTTGCGCAGGAACCCGGACCTCTCATCCCCGATCCGGGGCAGGTCACTGGGTGTCACCTGGATCTCGTGGGACGGAGTCCGGGCCACCCGGTATTCGCCGCGGCCGGAGTCGAACCAGGACAGTTCCAACGGGGAAAGCGTCATCAGGCCATCGCGGTCCGGGATGAGAACCTTTTCCACGGTGATCTCGCCGGATATCCGGTCCTGGGCGACCCGCGACCGGAAACTTTCGGAGGCGTCATGCATGCGGGCGCCTTCGGGAGCCAGGATGTTCAAGCCGGAAAACCCCTTGAGAAAACCGTCCGCAATCAGGACCGCCTTCAAGCCCAGGGCCTCGCCTCGGGGAACAGATTCCCGATCCACGTTCATCTGCAGACTGAGCCGGGAAGCCACGATTCCGGAAAATCCCCGGGGCCGCGGCGAAGGCAGATCCCTGACCTTGATGACCAGGGACCTTGTGCGCAGGACACTGGGCCCCCTGCGAGAGCGACGGGAATTGAAGAAACGATCAAAAACCCCTTCGGGGAAGGAAAGTTCGGCCGGCTCGACGAGCAGGTCACCGCTGCGGGTGGGGAACAGGGAATATCGGATTTCGGTGACGTTGTAAGCCCGGCCCTGCACCCCCTTGCGGTAGCTCTTTTCAGCACCCAAATCCTCACGCCAGAAACCCTCCGTACGGGGTGCCTTGTAGGATGGGTTGTTCCAGGGCTGAATCCGTCGCCAGTAGCGGAAGGTGAGAATGATCTGCTGGCCGACCCAGGCTTCCTCGTGGTCGGCGTCCAGGGTCAGGAAAATGTCATCTCCCGGCTGGCCTGACTGGCTGCCGGCGGACTCCACAGCATTGATCTCAGGCGCCACCACCCGGTTGCCCGTGATCGCAGGTGGGATCTTCTTGGCCGGCAAAGGAGCGGTGACCGTGACGCGGATCTGCTTGGTCTGGCATTCGCCTCCAGGGGAAGAAATGGTCACCGGAGCGATCGTAAAATCATGCTCTGTCTCCACCGTCAAATACCAGGTCCGAGACACGGAAGTTCGCGCTTTCCCGTTGATCACGCTCATGCTCTGGTTGGTGCCACCGCTCTGGACGCGAACGCCCGGCAGGTCGGGCAGAATGAAATCCGCGGACCAACCGACGTCCCCCTCGGCCGAAACAGTGAGCACTACGTTACCGCCGCGCGGCACGGTGGTTCGGTTCACCTCGGCGCGGCAGGAAAAATCCGGCTGGGCTACCACCGGCCAGGCAGTGGCCATAATCGCCAGGAACAAGACCGCCGGCGCCGGTCGCAAAAGGGGATTGGTAAATTTCCACATCGGGGGGACTACCATTTCTTGCCACTTTTCGGCTTGCCGCCCTTGAGACGCTTCTGCACGGATCTCTTGAGTTCTTCCTCGTCTCGGTCCAGGGCCTTGAGAATCTGAAGGGCCTGTTCCTGGGTCAGTTCATCGGGTTCATGTTCAGCGGACTCCGGTTGGTCTTCCGGCTGATCAGATTGATCCTGCTCCTGCTGCTCCTGTTGCTCCTGTTGCTCCTGTTTCTCCTGCTCATTCTGTTCCTTCTGTTCCTTCTGCTCCTGCTCCTGTTCATCCTGTTTCTGCTGATCCTGCTCTTGTTCCTGCTCTTGTTCCTGCTCCTGCAGGCGCCTCAACGCCACCTCCAGATTGTGCAGGGCATCATCCTGGCCATCATCCACGGTCAAGGAATCACGCAACTTTTCGGCAGCCTTGCGGGGGTCTCCCGCGGCCAGCAGGGTCGTACCCATGTTGTATAGGGCCTCGGCTTGCAAATCCTTTTCAGCGGTCAAGGACAGGGCCCGTTCGAACTCGGCCAGGGCTTCTTCGTAACGTTCCAGACTGAAAAGGGTTTCCCCCACCGCTAGACTAACGACGGGATCTTCAGGATCGTTCACGATAGCGGATTCGAAATCACTCAGCGCCTCCTCGAATTCCCCCGCAAGATACTTTTCCCGTCCCCGAGCCAGGTCCTCGTTTCCGGGCAAGAGAGGCGCGGCCACCGCCTGCCCGGTGGCGACCAGACCGATCACCATACCCGCCGTCACCAACGCCTGGATTCCCGGGCGACTCCTTGAGTAGACGGTTACATCGCCCCTGGGGCGCAGAAGCATGCGCAGGGCAAAGCTCAACAGGGCAAGCACAAGAGGCAAGAGGTAGCGTTCCTGGTAGGCGGAAATCCTCCGTTCCTCGAGATCCCTCCGACCCAGCCGTTTCAACTCCGCGAACAACCGGTCACCGGCCAACCCGTCGACCCCGATGCGGAACGGGCTGCCACCCCCGATCGAGGCCAGCTTTTCCAGAGAGGCCATGTCCAGACGGGTCATCACAACATTGCCATCCTCGCCCTTCATGAAACCTGCCGCACGCCCCCTGTTGTCCCGGATGGGTATCAGTCCTCCGCTTTGTTCACCCACTCCCACGGGGATGACCCTGATGCCGTCCATTTTACAGGCTTCGGCCTCCTGCTCCCAGCCGCCCTCCAGATCCTCGCCGTCGGTGACAAGGAGAATAGCCTGGAAATTCCCGCTGGGGGCACCTTCCCGGACCTTGGTCAGAAGATCGCGGCTTGTCTTCAGAGCGGCTGCGATGGCCGTGCCCTGTTCGGACATCATGTCCGGACCACCCATCTTGAGGAAGATTCCTGCGGTTCCGTAGTCGAGGGTCAGGGGACACTGCACAAAAGCCGCGCCGGCGAAAAACACCAGACCGATGCGGCTATCCTCCAGGCGGGCCAGGAAACCGCCCAGTTCCGTCTTGGCCCGTTCCATCCGGTTGGGAGGGACATCCTCCGCCAGCATGGAGTTGGAAATGTCCAGGGCCACGACGATATCCGATCCCTGCTGGGTCACAGTCACTTCGCTGGCACCCCACTGCGGCCTGGCCAGAGCCAACAGAAGCCAGAAAAGGCCCGCAAACCACAGGAACCGCCGCCAGGAACGCAGACGGAGATTGGCGCCTTCAACATGGCGACCGGCATGTTCCCCCAGGAGGATGTGCATTCTACCGGTCGACTTGCGGTCGGCAGACCGCAGCAGTAACCACAGAACCGGCAGCAGTGGAATGAGCCAGAGCCATATTTCCTGAGCAAATCTCACAGCATCCCTTTTCTATGCGCTCCCGCGCAAAGGTCCGGATTCACGGCACCTGCCTGAGCCAGGTCGCCGACAGGGTCCCTTCCAACAGAAAGAGCATCAGGGCCGGCAGCACGAACCAGGACATCCTTTCCCGGTACCATGTGCTGACGGTCGTTTCGTAACGTGCGGTTTCGAGCCCGTCGATGGTCCGGAAGATTTCCTGCAACGCCTCCGGATCTGTGGCCTGGAACATGGCGCCACCGGTCAGGTCGGCGATCCTTCTCAACAACTCCAGGTCGATTTTGGTTTCCACTTGGCGGGTGCGGCGGCCGAAGACAGGATCGTCCACCGGGTAGGGCACCATCCCTTCCCTCCCCACAGCGACCGTGTAGACCCGGACTTTCAGGGATTGGGCCAATTTGGCGGCTGTTTCGGGTTCGAGCGTCGGTACGTTGTTCACGCCATCGGTCAGCAAAATCACCGTTTTGCTCGGCGATGTGGAATGTTTAAGACGGGCCACCGCGGTGGCCAGGCCCAGTCCAATGGCCGTCCCGTCGTCGATCAGGCCCACCTGGATCTCGTCCAGGAAACCCTTCAGGACGGAACGATCCACCGTCAGCGGGCACTGGGTGAAGGCCCGGGCCGCGAACACGACCAGGCCGATGCGGTCATTGGGCCGGCCGTCGATAAAGCCGCGGATCACTTCCTTGGCGGATTCCAGGCGGTCCAGAGGGTGAAAATCCAGGGACCGCATGCTGCCGCTGATGTCCAGGGACAAGATGATGTCGATCCCCTCGCCCTCGACCTGCTCACTGCGGTGAGCCACGCGGGGGCCGGCCGCCGCGATGACCAACAGGATCAGACCCAGCCCCGACAGCACGGGCAACAGACCGGCAAGGCGTGCCCGGAATCCGGGGCCTTCATACCCCAGCAACACCAAACGGGGATGCCTCAAGGCGGCTGGATCCCCACCACGCTTGAGACGGGCCCACAGCACAACTCCCGCCAGGGGCGTCAGCAACAGCAGCAGAGGCCGGGCAAATTCCATCACGCCTCCCATCCCGAAGCCACGGCACCCGAATCCCGCAACCGGCCGGTTCCCGGGGACAGCTCACGTTCCAGTTCGACCCAGGCCGTTTCCCCTGCGTACCGCAGGTCGGTGGAAACCTCGGAATACCTGGGCAATATGCGCACCCTGGCCATCTGGCCGTACAACAGGACCGCCTGTTCCCGGCACCAAGCGGAGCCGCAGACCTCCGGGTCGTAGCGGCGGCGGTCCACCGCGTCGATCATCCGGGCGAAGATCCCGGGCTGGGTGGACCGATGGCCCAGACAGGCGCAGGCGGTGATGATTTCCCGTCCGGTCATTTCCTGGGCAGCGATCCGGTAGCGACCGGTCACGAAGCGGCGGACTATACCCGCCAGCCCGTCCAGAAAAGCCCGCTCGTCGCCCTGGTTCAAGGAACCTGCCCGCAGGAGATCCCGCAGTTCGAACGCGGCGGTCAACCACGCCGGCTCAGGTAGCTCCCGGTCAGCCAGGTCCTCTCGACGACTGTCGCGGCCCCAGAGCAACCATGCCAGCCACAGAACCAGGAGCAGGAGCACGAAAAGACCAGGGACCAGCAGGGGAGACCACCCGCTGGACCGGGGTGTCCTGATGCCCGCTGTTTCATCGGTTCCCGCTACCCGGCCCTTCACCTGGATGACCGGTGATGTGAAGAAGCCGGCCTGAAGCCGGAAAGGATCGGTCCGGTACACCCGGAATGACTGGACGAGGCGGACTCGATCCCCGGCGGCCGGCAGGGCGCTCATATCAGGCGGGGGGGCGACGTTACTACCCAGAATCCTGCCCAGAATTCTGCCCAGGAGGCCCGGTTTTTCCTCGGGCGACGGCAGCAACCAATCCTCATCTGCGGCCAGGCGGACTTCCGGAAGACCAACCAGTTGCCCGGAATAGTCAAGAATGAGATGAAACACATCCCCGAACAGAACTGTATCCTGCACGGTATGGATCGCGATCGGCAACGGATCCGCGGCCGGAAACTCCAGGATCGCCAGCGCCGTATCGATAGCCGCCGGAGCCTCCTGGACCGGCATCATGCCGACCGGCGGTCCCCCGGAGGGGATTCCCGGTGGAAGATGATCCATCTGGCCCAAGCCGGAAACCGCCCCGGCGCACAAGACCAGCCAACCGGTCGCCAGGACCAGGACAGGTCGTGCAGCCCAAGCCATGCCGCGCGGCCGGATCAACGTTGTGCCCTCCTTGTCCTGCGACCTCCCCGGGCCAGAAAGAATTTGCGCAGGGGCTCGACGTAGGAACGGGTGACGTCGACATCGACCAGGTCCACGCCCCGGGAGGCCAGCAGTTTTTCCATGGTCCGATCGTGGGACCCGGCGCGGGCCGCCAGGCGACGGGTGGTCGCTCCGGCGGAGGTGTCGATCAGGACCGTCTGCCCCGTCTCGGCATCGACCCAACGCACCAGACCCACCCCCGGCAGTGAGGTCTCCCTGGGATCACGTATCCGCACGGCCACCACATCATGACGCCTGCCGAGAATGGATAGGCTGGTGGAGAAATCCCCGGTCCAGAAATCCGACACCAGAAATATGGTTGCCTTCCGCTTGAGGACCGATCTGAGCAGGCGCAGAGGCTCATTGAGATCGGTACCGCGACCCTCGGGCTCATAGGTCAACAGTTCGCGAATGCAGCGCAATACATGACTTTTCCCCTTGGCCGGCGGAATGAATTTTTCCACCCGATCGCTGAACAGCAGCAGGCCGACCTTGTCCTTGTTGGCGATGGCGGAGAAAGCCAGAACACCACACAACTCCGCCGCCACTTCCACCTTCGTCCGCTCCCCAGATCCGAACCAACCGCTGCGGCTCATGTCGACCACCAGCATAACGGTCAGTTCACGCTCCTCTTCGAAAAGCTTGACGAAGGGCTGACCCGTCCGCGCGGTGACGTTCCAGTCGATGGTCCGTACATCGTCGCCCGGTACATACTCACGCACTTCACGGAATTCCATGCCGGTGCCCTTGAAGACCGAGTGGTATTCCCCGGAAAAGACCTCGTCCACCAGGCGGCGGGTCCTGATCTCGATCCTTCGCACGGAGGCCAGGATCTCAGGGGGTATCGATGTGATTCTCCGTTGACTCATGACGGATCTAGGGCACCTCGATATTGTCCAGCAACAAACTGACGATGTCGTCGCTGTTCAGATTTTCGGCTTCGGCTTCGTAGGTCACCAGGATCCGGTGCCGCAGGGCGTCGTGGCCCACGGACTTTACGTCTTCGGGAATGACGAACGCCCGCCCCCCCAGCAGGGCTCTGGCACGCGCCAGTTGGGTCAGGGCGAGGGTGGCCCGCGGGGAGGCTCCCCAGGCGATCAAGGGTCCCAGATCCAGACCGGCAGCTTCGGAATCCCGAGAGGCGAACACGATTTCCAGGATGTAATCCTTGATTTTCTCATCGACGAAAACCGTGTTGACTGCTTGGCGAATCTCCCTGATCACCTCGGGATCCAGAACCTGGTCGATGTCGGGGATCGACCGTCCGGCCATCCGGTTCAGGATCTCCCGTTCTTCCTCACGTGAAGGATAGCCGATGCGCAATTTCAGCAGGAACCTGTCGACCTGGGCTTCGGGCAGAGGGTAGGTCCCCTCCTGTTCAATGGGATTCTGGGTGGCCATCACCAGGAAGGGATCCGCCATGGGGAAAGTTTCACCACCGATGGTAACCTGACGCTCCTGCATGGCCTCCAGCAGAGCGCTCTGGACCTTGGCCGGGGCGCGATTGATCTCGTCGGCCAGGATGATGTTCGAGAACACCGGGCCCTTCTTGACGGTGAACCCACCCGTTTCGCGGTTGTAGATCGTCGTGCCGGTGATATCCGCCGGCAGCAGATCGGGTGTGAACTGGATACGCTTGAAACCCGTTTCCACCGACCGTGCCAGCGTACTGACGGCCAAGGTCTTGGCCAGCCCGGGCACACCCTCCAGGAGGATATGGCCGCCGGTGATCAGGCCCAGCAAGAGGCCTTCCATCATTTCCCGCTGGCCGACGATCACCTTGCCCACCTCGGAAAGCACCCCGCCCAGACGGAGGGACAATTCCTCGGCGTAAACCTTGTCTAGAGACTTGTATTCGGACATGACATCCTTTCTGGCCCGCAGGCGGAAAATCCAGGGAGGGAAATATGTTCATACGCGGTCCTCCCCGGCAAGTTCCCTCCTGGACCGCGTCTTCCGCATAGAAAAATACCCAACCCGTTTTTTCTTGCCAACACCTTTAAAAAGTCTTTCAATGTTGTCCACGAGCCAGCGGGAACATCCGCCCGGCGCAAACACACGATTAATGCGGAGAACTCTTCTCGACACCATTTTGCGAGTCGATTTCCAGAGCAGGGAGACTACCTTGCGGATCAGCAAACGCAAGATCGAATATCTTTCCGACAAGATTCTCAAGATGCTCCAGGAGCACCCCAAGATCCACCTTGAGCCCAATACCGACCTGGTGACCAGGGCTATTGATGATGCGATTTTCGAAAACATGAAGCAGGAAGAGGAAATCGACGAACAGGTGGAAACTCTGGTCAACCAGAACCGCAACGAGATCCGGGCCATGGAAATGGATGTCGGTGCCCTGCGAAACAAGATCAAGCGGGAACTGGCTCGAAAAAATGGTTTTACCCTGTGACCGGCCGCCTTCCAGGCGCCGGCCCAGGCAGGTTGGAGGATATGCGTGAGACTTTCTGAAGATCGTGTCGCTGTCTTGGCCAGGATGATCTGCGATCGCCTGCTTGACGAGGATCTTGTCGATCTGGAGATTGCCGAGAACGACTTCGCTTTCCAGGTGGAAAACCTGATTCTCAGGGATCTGAAGATCGAGGATGAGATCGACGAGGAAGCCACCGCCTTCCTGCTCAAGAACAAGCCCGGTCTGGAAGAAGGATCAACCGAATGGGAGGTTGAGTT
>CBDUYZ010000025.1:0-15367 GCA_965371575.1 uncultured bacterium | reverse complement strand
TTTTCATCAGGGGGCGCAGGACAGCATGTACCTGGGCAAAATTGCCAAGGGCGTGGTCCTGGTGGTCCTGTTCAACAAGAGTACGACCCTGGGGCTGGTCAGGCTGCGCGTGAAAAGGGCGATGGAGGAACTCGACGCGATCATCGAGACCCTCTACGAGAAGCTGGAATACCGCAACGAGGAATACGATGAGATAGATGAATCGTTCACTGTGCAAGTGGAAGCCGAGATTGATAGTCTGTTCGCTGACTGAGGCCGGGGGACCGTCCCCGAAATCGGCAGGTCAAAAGGGGTAGAGCCGTGTCGCTGATTAATTATTCGTCCCGGGAGATCAACTGCAAGGTCGTTTATTACGGCCCCGGTCTCGGTGGGAAAACGACCAACATCCAGTACGTCTACGAGAAGTTGGCGCCCGAGACCAAGGGCAAGCTCGTGACGCTGGCCACCGAGATGGATCGGACCCTGTTTTTCGACTTCCTGCCCCTGGAACTGGGCGAAGTGAAGGGGTTCAAGACCCGTTTCCACCTGTACACAGTTCCCGGCCAAGTCTATTACAACGCCAGTCGCAAGCTTATCCTGCGCGGCGTTGACGGCGTAGTTTTCGTGGCAGACAGCAGCGAGGCCCGCTTCGATGCCAACATCGAAGCCCTGTACAATCTGCACGACAATCTCAAGGAATACGATCTGAGCCTGGAGGAGATTCCCTTCGTAATACAGTGGAACAAGCGGGACATGCCCGACGCCATTCCCGTGGAGGAACTCAACCAGGAATTCAACCCCGAGGGCTACGATAACTTCGAAGGCGTGGCGATCGACGGCGTGGGCGTTTTCGATACCCTCAAGTGCGTGGCCAAGCAGGTGCTGCGCCAGCTGCAGACCGCCTGACCCCGGCGGCAAGTGGCCGGCCTACCGGCGACAGACCAAGGGCGCGACGTAAAAGTCGCGCCCTTTCTGTTGCCGTCCGTCGGGCAAAAAGTTAGGTTCTTTTCCGCTGGTTCTGTTTTGCTTTCACAGCACGACCTGCCGAAAGGATCTCCATGCCGCGTTCCCTTCTCTACACGATCGGTACATTTTTCGGATCCGGCTTCGCGCCGATCGCCCCGGCCACGGCTGCGAGTTTCCTGTTCATGGTTGTCTGGTGGCTGGCCTGGACTGTTCTCGGGCCGATTCCCCTGTGGCTGACGGTTCTGCTCCTGGTCGCCGTTACCCTGATCGGGGTTCCGGTCGCCGGGCAGCTGGAGAAGATCCATGGTGAGGATCCTTCCCTGGTTGTGGTCGACGAAGTGGCAGGCATGCTGGTTACCTATCTGGGCCTGAACGCGGGGCTTTTGGGCTGGATCGTGGGATTCTTCTGGTTCCGCTTCTTTGATATCTTCAAACCCTTCGGAGTGCGCAAGCTGGAAAAACTAGGCGGAGGCGGTGGAGTCGGGATCATGGCCGACGATATCGGCGCCGGTGTGCTGGCCTGCCTCGCGACCCATGGCACGGTGCTGCTCATGACGAGATTGGGGTGGTGATCATGTCGGCCACCGCAGGAAGGGCCGGCGTCAAGATCATTGCGATCGGGGACGAACTCCTCGAGGGACGAACGGCCGACACCAACAGTCGGCGGATCCAGCAGGCCCTCGGTGGTCATTCAGTTCAGGTATCCCTGATCCAGGTGGTTCCCGACCGGGAAGAAGATATCGTCCGGGCCCTGGATCGGACAGGGACAGGCGATCTGGTTTTCCTTACCGGGGGACTAGGGTCCACGCCCGACGATCAGACCCGCGACGTGGTGGCCAGGTGGGCACAGGTGGAACTGGTCGATGACCCCGCGGTCAAGCGCCAACTCCAGGAGCGTTGGCGTAAGCGCGGCATCAAGACCTTGCCCGGCGCTGTTCGTCAGTCCCAGGTTCCCCGCGGCATGACTCCCGTGACCAACCCCGTGGGGTCCGCGCCCGGACTCGTTGGCCGCTTGCAGGACCGGATACTGGTCCTGCTGCCGGGTGTTCCCCAGGAATTACAGGGATTGCTGGCGCCGGTGATGCAGTGGTTGGATGATCAAGGCGTGTTGCCGGAGCCCCGCCGGATCCTGTTGTGGCGGACTGCCCAAGCATCTGAGCTGTCCCTCGTGCGGAGTTGCTCCGGCATTAAGGCGGAATATCCGACCCTGGATTGGTCCTGGTGGTTGACCGACTGGGGGGTGGACATCCGTCTTGCGACTCGGTCCGGAGCGTCCGGTGAAGAGGATCTGGCGGTGGCCGGGAAGGATATGGAGAAAATATTCGCCCGACTGGTCTACAGCCGCCGGATGGATTCCCTGCCCCAGGTCGTACAACGGCTGATGCTGGACCGGGGTCTGACCTTGGCGGTCGCCGAATCGTGCACCGCCGGCCTGATCGGGGGATGTCTGACGGAGCAGTCGGGGTCATCAGGGTTTTTCCGGGGCGGTATCCTGGCCTATTCCGACCGGGTCAAGACGGAACAGCTCGGTGTGCCGGCCGATCTGCTGGTGGACAAGGGAGCGGTCAGTCAGGAAACGGTGATGTCCATGGCGGCCGGGTGCCGCAAGCGGATCGGGACGGACTACGCAGTGGCTGTCAGCGGCGTTTCCGGTCCGGAAGGCGGTTTGTCCGACAAACCCGTGGGCACGACCTGGATCGCCGTCGCCACGCCGGTGGCCGTCTTTGCCCGCAAGTACCGTTTTCCCGCCGACCGTGAGCGCAACCGGTTGTTGGCCGTGGCCGCGGCGGTGGATTCCCTGCGCCGGGTCCTCGAATTCGGCGACGACCAACCGCCCTGGCGACCCACGGATTCCTGGTGTCGTCCGTCATGAGGGTGTTTCTGGCAGTCCCCTGCGGGGAACAGTTGACCGCCGCAGTGACCACTGCGATGGACGATTGGCGCGCCGGTCCGGCGGGTAGGCTTCCGTTGCGCTGGACCCGTCCGGAGACCTGGCACCTGACCCTGCAATTCCTGGGTGATTGGCCCGCAGACCGGCTGGCGAAGCTGAAAACCGCCCTGGAGGCGACGCGAGGCCAGCCGGCTTTTTCCCTCACGCCAGGCAGGATTGGGGGGTTTCCCGATCTGAAATCCCCGCGGGTCCTGTTCCTGCATATGGATGACGACGGTGAAGCGGTCCGTCTGGCGGGCCGGGTCCGGGCCATCGTCAACGAAACGTGGCGGGAGGGTCCCCAGGACAACCGCGCCTTCCGCGGCCATTTGACGTTGGCCAGGGCTCGTGTGCGGCTGTCGCGTTCCGACGTCAATTTACTGCAGAAATTGAAGTTGAATGATTTACCTCCCGTTTTTGTCGATGGGTTTAATCTAGTGGCCAGCGAACTTCGTCGCGAGGGTCCCCGGTACACGACATTGGCCTTTTTTGCCCTGCGAAAATAAGGCGAAAAACCTATTGTACAGAGGTCCGGGAACGTGCTATCTTGGCCCTGAAATCACTTAAACATGTCCGGACGGAACCGGGTACGGGGTTTCGGACGGACCATCCGGGAGATGATCAGGAATGGCTCAGAACAAATCAAATAATCAGACGCAGAACAAACTCCGGGGCCAGTTCGGCGGCCAGAATGAAGATCGGGCCAAGGCCCTCGAATTGACGCGCGCCCAGATAGAAAAGCAGTTCGGCAAGGGATCGATCATGCTGCTGGGCGATACGCATATCTACGACAATTTTGACGCCATCCCCACCGGGAGCCTGGCGCTGGACATCGCACTGGGCATCGGGGGACTGCCCAAGGGGCGGGTCGTCGAAATCTACGGACCCGAGGGCAGTGGCAAGACCACCGTGGCCCTGTCGGTCATCGCCAACTGCCAGAAGAGCGGCGGGACTGCGGCCTTCATCGACGCCGAGCACGCCATGGATCCCATCTACGCCCGCAAACTGGGTGTGGACATCGACAATCTGCTGGTCAGCCAGCCGGACACCGGGGAGCAGGCCCTGGAAATCACCGAGATGCTGGTGCGCTCCGGTGCGGTGGACATCCTGGTGATCGACTCGGTGGCCGCCCTGGTGCCGCGGGCCGAGATCGAGGGGGAGATGGGCGATCATCACATGGGACTGCAGGCCCGGCTCATGTCCCAGGCCCTGCGCAAGCTCACCGGCGCCATTGCCAAGACCAATACCCTGGTCATGTTCACCAATCAGATCCGCATGAAGATCGGCGTGATGTTCGGCAACCCTGAAACCACCACCGGCGGCAATGCCCTGAAGTTCTATAGCTCGGTGCGACTGGACATCCGCCGTATCGGGGCCATCACCCAGGGCGAGGAAGTGGTCGGTAACCAGGTGCGGGTGAAGGTCGTCAAGAACAAGGTCGCGCCCCCGTTCAAGAAGGCTGAGTTCGACATCCTGTACGGTGAGGGCATCAGCAAGGAAGGCGACCTGATCGATCTCGGTGTGGCGGCCGACGTCATAGAGAAGTCCGGCGCCTGGTACAGTTTCGGCGAGGAGCGTCTCGGGCAGGGCCGGGAAAACGTGCGGATCTTCCTGAAGGAGAACAGGGACCTGTACGAGACCATCAAGGATCTGGTCTTCAAGCACTACGGGATCGGTGAAAAGGCTGAGGAATCAGATCCGGAAGCAGCTGAGCCGCCGGCCGGCGAACGACCCGCAGCGGCGACGGTTAGCGGAGCCAAGGCTGCTGCCGCCAAGTCTGGAAGCGCGACGGCCGGGCCCGGTGCCCGCGGGGCTTGAGGTCTGGGTGTGAGTAACCGGTTCCCCCGGAGGGACCGCAGGCGCGGACGGGCGGATGAACACACTGAACAGCCGGGCTTCCCCGCGGGGGAGGCCCGGCTGCTTGACGTTCGGGAAGGAGACGGGTCGGTGTTTCTGGCGCTGGACGATGGGAGCACGCTGGAGATGGCGCCCGAATCGGTGCCGGCGGGTCTGCCACAGCCGGGCCAGATGATCCCGTCGGCCCTGCTGGCCGACCTCCGGTTGGCAGCCGAACGCAAGCAGGTAGCCCGCCTGATCTTTGCGATGCTCGATCGGCGTCTGCAACCGGTGGCCAGGATCCGGGACAAAGCGGTCGAAAAAGGGTACAGTAAAGCGGCGGTAGACGCCGTCCTGGAACAAATGGACTCACGCGGTCTGTATTCCGACCGGCGCTACGCCGAAGCATATTGCCGGGATTGTCTTGTGAGCCGGGCGGTGGGACGGCGCTACCTGGTGGCCAAGCTGCGGGAGAAAAGAGTGCCGGCCGTCCTCGCGGCCGAGGTGGCAGGTGAGATTCTGGACGCCCGGACCGAAGAGATTCTGGCCGACCGTGCGGCAGAGGCCAGATGGAAACGGACGAAGATCACCGGGGACATGAAAGCCTTGGCCGGTGTCGTGCGTTTTCTGCAGAGCCGCGGCTTCGGCGCCGGCACGGCCAACCGGGCCGCCCGGAAGACGAAACCTGCCGGAGACGATCTTTGATGGCGACTACAAAGTCAGATCAGAAAGCGGGTCATCAACTCACATGAAGATTCTTGTCACCGGCTGTGATGGCATGCTGGGACGGACGGTGATGCGTCGTCTGGCTGCCGGTCACACCCTGACCGGCGTTGATATGGCGGATGGCGACCTGACCGACCCACGGACCGTGAAGGACATCGTCGCGGAGGTCGCTCCCGCCTGGGTGGTCCACTGCGCGGCCTGGACCGATGTCGATGGCGCGGATTCCGCACCCGACGAAGCCATGGCGGCCAACGCCGGGGCCACGGAGATCCTGGCCCGCGAATGCGGTTTGATTGGGGCGGGTCTGTGTTACATCAGCACGGATTACGTGTTCGACGGGCAGGGTGATGGCTTCGATGAGCAGGACCTGCGTCGTCCCGTGAATCATTACGGTCTGACCAAGGCCCGGGGCGAGGAGTTCGTCGCGGCCATGTCGGGTCCTTGGCAGATCCTGCGCACGAGCTGGTTGTTCGGGGACGGACGAGTAAACTTCATCAAGACTATCCGGGGCCTCCTGGACACCAAGGACAGATTGCGCGTGGTCGACGATCAACGCGGCTGTCCGACCTACGCCGAAGATCTGTCCGATGTCATCGGATTCCTTGTGTCCGGACGCCACCGTGGTATCTTCCACGGAACAAACGCGGGTTCCACCACCTGGTTCGGGCTGGCCCGTGAAGTCGCAACCGGGTGTGGAGCGGATCCGGAGCGGATCGAACCCTGTCCGAGCAGCGAGTACCCGACAGCCGCCGTCCGGCCCGCGTGTTCGATCCTGCGCAGCGGCAACCTGGAAAAAGTGGGTTGCCCCGCCCGCCCGTCCTGGCGTGACGCCGTGGTCCGGTATCTGCGCTACCTGGATTCCGGTCAGGCCGTCCATCCCTGACCGTATCTGATATTTGGCCAGGCCGAAAGGACACAACAGCACATGTCTTCCTCCCGGGACACCTCCGAGCGCCGAGACGCCTCTCTTCTGTTCAGCCAGGCGGTGGATGACCTGGTGGCCGCCCTCGGTCGTCTGGATGACACCCACCTGGACGCCGTGATCGCCCTGGCCGAAGATGTTCACGCCGCCTGGCAGGACGGCGGCAAGTTGCTGGTGTGCGGCAACGGCGGCAGCGCGGCGGACAGCCAGCACATCGTCGCCGAGCTGGTGGGCCGGTTTCTCGCCGAACGGCGGGGTTATCCCGCGCTGGCCCTGACCACGAACGGATCCATCTTGACCGCCGTGGGCAACGACTACGGTTTCGACCGCATTTTCGCGCGCCAGATCCAGGCCCTGGGTGGGCCCCGCGACGTCCTGCTGGTCGTTTCCACCTCCGGAAATTCCGCCAACTGCGTGCTGGCCGTGGAGGAAGCACGGCGGTGTGGAATGAAGGCTCACGGGTTTCTCGGCGGTGACGGAGGCCGGCTGCTCCCCCTCCTGGACGGGGCCTTGGTCGCGCCCAGCGGGTCCACTCCCAAGATCCAGGAAATCCATATCACCATGGGGCATCTGCTCTGCATGATCCTCGAAAAACGGCAAGACAACCCGGTAGGATGAACACGGCGTGATGGACATCTTCAAGGCTTTACTGGAAAACCTCCGGCCACGCCAGTGGACCAAGAACCTCCTGCTTTTCGCGGGTGTCATCTTTGCCCAGAAGCTGGGAGAGACCGCCTGTCTGACCAGGGCGTTCCTGGGGGCGATGGTGTTCTGCCTGGCCTCCGGCGCGGTATACATCTACAACGACATTATCGATCGGAAACTGGATCAGCTTCATCCCTACAAGAAATTGAGGCCCATCCCTTCGGGCCGGCTGACGGTGAGCCAGGCGGCGCGGGGTTGCCTGATCCTGATTGGTGTGTGCCTGGTGAGCGCCGGGTTTCTGGCCCGGGAGTTCCTGGGCATGGTCGCCCTGTTTTTTCTGTGGAACTGGTTGTACACCCGGTGGCTCAAGCGGGTGCCGATCCTGGACGTGATGGGTATCGGGATGAGTTTCGTGATTCGCGCCACGGCCGGCGTGATGGTCCTGCTGCCGTCCTGCCCCGACGTGGGGATTTCTCCGTGGTTGTTGCTGTGCACCTTCTTCCTGTCACTGTTCCTCGGCTTCTGCAAGCGCCGTGACGAGCTGCTCCGCCTGGATACGAGTACGGTAACCACCCGGCCCGTGCTGCACGACTACTCCGAACCCATACTCAATTCCCTGATCGGCGTCAGTTTCGCTCTGACCACCATGATGTACGCCCTTTACACGATCTGGCCGTCCACAGTCGAACATTTCGACACGCAGGATCTCATCTATACCCTGCCTTTTGTCCTGTTCGGCATGGGGCGCTACCTGTATCTGGTGTTCCTCGAGGACATGGGGGGCAAACCCCACGAGATCCTTCTGAACGATATATATATCCAGATCATCGTCGTGAGCTGGATCGGCGTGGCTGTCAAGATCATCGGCATCTGATTTATATCCCGGCGCCCGACGTCGGTCCCGCGGAGGAAATCATGCGAACGGTTGTTGCGCTGGTGGAAGCCCGACCCGAAACCATCATCGAGGACTACGACCGGGTCATCGAGTTGGCCGGGCTGGCCGAGATGATGGGAGACAGACCGGCTGCACTGGTTCCCCAGGCGCGCCCGGGCGGCTGGTTTCCCGGAGCGGGCAGTCCACCCTGGCAGTTGGACGGCGTGCTTACCTGGCTGGATAAACGGGAGGGCTCGTTGCAGAATTCCGCGGGCCGCGGCAGGACGACGGTCGTGTTGCCGACCTCGCCCACGGGTGGTTCGGCACCGGCGGACGGGTGGGCCTGGGAGGATGTCATGGCCCGGTACGGCGCCAAACCGCCCTCGGCCCATTTTCGCCAGACCCGTTCTTTCCGGGCCCAGCCCGCCCTCCCCGCGCTGGAAGCAGTCCTGCCTGGCGGTTTGAGTCTGCCCGCTGGATTGCGTGATCGACCCACCCTGCTTCTACCGGTGCCTGCCCTGGACGAGGTCCGGCCCGTCAAGGGGGCAATGGCCCTCCTGCGCTCGCTCCTGGTTCCGGGTCTTCGGAAGGCCGGTGGCGAGTCCGCCGGGGAAATTCTGAGCGACGTGATCCGGTTTGCCCGCCAGGCTCTGCCCGGCCTGGGCGTTGTCATGGACGCGGTTCTCTGGCAGGTGGGCCACCGGCCGGCGGCCCGCCTGCCCGTGGCGCGCAATATCCTGTTGGCCGGTCGCGACCCGTTGGCCGTGGATGCCGTTGCCTCCCGCCTGGCTGGACGGAGCGCCGAACGGGACGTCTTGTTACGACAGTGCAGCGATCAGGGGTTGGGGGCGGTTCGCGAATGTGATATCCGGTTGGTCGGCCGTACCGATCTGTTGGATCTTGATTTCGGAGTTCCGGACCGGATCACTGCACGTGCGGTGATGGAGTGGGACAGGATTCCGCTGTCGAATTTTTTTCGACGGACATTCAAGCAACCTTTCCTGTTGAAACGTCACGCCCGGACTCCATGGGGCGGGCTGTTCGATGCCTACAGGGCCGGCGGGCCTCAGGAGATTTAAGATGAAGGATGCCGAATTCACCCGGGGCAGCAGGAAGATCGGACGGACCGTCGGAGTCAGAGCTCCGGCGAAGGTCAATCTCCATCTGGAGGTTCTTCGCCAGCGCCATGACGGTTTCCACGAGATCGAAACCATCTTGCAGGCCGTGTCACTTTTCGATGAATTGCGGGTGACTCTCGTTGAGCAATACCAGGGTGGAGAGCCGGATATCGAGCTGGAGGCTGGCCGGGGCATGGCGGGTATTTCCCTCGACAGGACCAATCTGTGCTGGCGGGCGGCCAGAAAATTCTGCCGGGAAACGAGGCTCTCCGGCCTGATCCGTATTCATTTGGACAAGGAAATCCCCCCCGCCGCCGGGTTGGGCGGGGGCAGCAGCGACGCGGCTGCCGTGCTGGTTGCCTGCAACCGTCTTTTCAAAACCGGGCTGGATCCCGGCGACCTGGAAAAGATGGGAGCGGGCCTGGGTTCGGACGTCCCCTTTTTCATCCGGGGCGGGACGGCCATGGGGCGGGGGACAGGAATCGACCTGACTCCGCTGCCTCCACTACAGACCGGCCAATTCCTTATTGTCAAACCTGACTTGGACTTAAAGACTCCCGAGGTATATGGCAAACTCAAAATGGGATTGACAGTTAACAGCGCTAAAGCTAACATCCGTATAATTAAGCCCCTACTGGTCAGATTCCCGCAGGAAGGCTGGCCGGGGTTCAATCGGCTTGAGGACGTCGTGCTGCCTTCCCATCCATCGCTGCAGAGGCTGGTGCTGGACTTGAGGCAAATGGCTCCTGTAGCTATGCTGTCCGGTAGCGGGTCGGCCGTTTTTGCCGTATTCACCGAGGGGTTTGACCTGACTGAGATCTTGGCAGAGTTTGAGGAAGCAGGATTGTATGTGAGAATTGTCGGGCCTTATGCGGCGGGTGTTGAGATTACGGACGATTGAGGACCCTGCCGAGCCTTGCAGCGTGACGTAATGGCTCGCTACGGAGAGGGAGAATCTTGGATATTTCCGAAATCAGGATCACTTTGCGCGATGACAACAAGCTCAAGGGATTCGCCAGCATTACCCTGGCCAACGCATTTGTTATCCGGGGTCTGAAAATCATCGAAGGGGCGTCGGGCCTCTTCATTGCCATGCCCAGCCGCAAGCGCAAGGATGGGACGTTCCAGGATATTGCCCATCCCATCAACATGGCGACGCGTGAATGGATGGAAACACAGGTCATCTCTGCCTACAGGCAGGAAATTCAGCGCGTGGAAAAAGGCGAAGTCCCGCCTCCAGCACGTCATGGGGCCGTTGAGGAAGATGACGGCCACGGTTCCGTGATGGAGGAGAGTTTTTGATTTCCTGGTCGTGACTGGGGCGTCGTCAAGTGGTAAGACACAAGGTTTTGGTCCTTGCATTCGCAGGTTCGAGTCCTGCCGCCCCAGCCAGCCACCCTGTCTTGCCGTTCGCCCTTCGGACCTTGTTTTTCACCGGAATCACTCGTTACTGAAATCCCTGACCCGCTTCGTTTCCTGCGGAGGAATCAATCCATGGCCAATGAACTAGTCCTGATCTCGGGTAGCGCCCACCCGGCCATGGGTGCGCGCATAGCCGAGTGCCTGAACACCAAGTTGCTGGACGTGGCGGTCAGTCGGTTTTCCGACGGGGAAATCAACATCAAGATCCTGGAGAACATTCGCGGGACCGATGTGTTCATTATCCAGCCGACCATGCCGCCTGCGGAAAACATTTTGGAGCTCCTGCTGATGATAGACGCCGTGCGCCGCGCCTCATGCCGCAGGGTCACCGCGGTCATTCCCTACTTCGGCTACGCCCGACAGGACCGCAAGGACCAGCCCCGGGTGCCTATCGGCGCCAAGCTGATGGCTGACCTCATCACCGGCGCCGGCGCCAACCGGGTCCTGACCATCGATCTGCACGCTCCCCAGATCCAGGGTTTTTTCAATATTCCGCTGGACCACCTCTACTCGGCCCCGGTCCTGTTGAAACACTTCTGGGACTGCCCGCGGGAAACCCTGACCGTGGTGGCGCCGGATGCCGGGTCGATAAAGATGACCCGCGCATTCGCCAAGCGTCTGGATGTTGGGCTGGCCATCATCGACAAGCGTCGTCCCCGCCCCAACGAAGCGGTCATCATGAACTTCATAGGGGACGTGGCCGGCAAGGACGTCATCATCTTCGATGACATGATCGATACGGCGGGTACCCTGACCGACGCCGCCCGGGTCTGCATCGAGGAGCAGGAAGCCTTGTCGGTGACCGCCTGCTGCACGCATCCGCTGTTGTCGGGCAATGCCATCGAACTGCTCAACGATTCGCTCATCAAGGAAGTTGTGGTCAGCAACACTATTCCCTTCGACCGGTTCGATGCCTGTCCCAAGATTCGGGTGCTGGACATGGCTCCGCTGCTGGCGCAGGCCATCGAGCGGATCCATCTGGAGAAAACCGTCAGCGGCCTGTTCGTCTGACCGGCCGGAAGCCTTGTGCCCCGGCCCGCCTTGACATAGTCCGAACCAGGTGTTTTTTTTAGCAGCCATTTTCCGGAAACGCCGTCACCCGTCCGGAGTAGCTTCCCCTTGCGGTTGGCGGAGCGGCGTTTTCCATACAGGCGTTTGCGCCAAGAGGTTCCTTGCCGCCATTTGCGGTGAGCCCTTTTCTCCGGGTTCCAGGTCATCTACCTGGTACCAGAATTTTTGGAGGAGACACCATGGGTCTCATTAATCTCGATATCTATCCCCGGTCCACCATCGGCAAGAATGCCAACCGGCGTACGCGAGCCGCAGGCAGGATACCTGCGATCATCTACGGCAAGGATCGAACCTCCGAGAACATGGAATTGGATACCAACGCCTTCAAGGTGATTCTGTCGCATCTGGCCGGTAGCAGCGCCATTTTCCGGTTGAACCAGGAAGGCGTGACCGAGGAGTCCATCGCCTTGCTGCGCGAGATCCAGAAGAACCCGGTGACCGACGAGGTCCTGCACGTGGACCTCATGGAGATTCCCCGCGGGGTGCCCGTGACCGTGTCCGTGGTTATTCAGGTCGTTGGCACTAATGCGACCATCAAGAACGGCGAGGGCTCCGTTGCGATGGCGCTGAACAGCGTCGACGTCACTTGCCGTCCGAGCGAACTGCCTGATTTCCTCGAGGTCGACATCTCCGACATGGAGCTCAACGACAAGATCTTCGTCAAGGATGTCACGACTCCGGTGGGCGAGATCGTCTCGGATCCCGAAAGCCTTGTCCTGAACATCAAGCCTGCCGCAGTGTTCGTTGAAGAGGAAGAAGAGCTTGAAGAGGGCGCCGAAGGTGTCGAGGGTGAGGAGGACGCCGAAGCCGAAGGCGACGGCTAGAAAAAGACCGAGGAAAAGAAGGACGACTGTTTTTCCGCTGGCATGACCCGGACTATTGCCTCACGGATCTAGCAGGCTGTTGAAAAACTGGATCTGCTCGGAAGTGCCGGCCAGCGCGACCGAGCCCGGTTTTTCAACAGCCTGCTAGGCAATAACCAGGGTTGAGGCCTTTTTTCTGTCTTCCCGCAGCCGGTCCGGTTCTCTGGCCGGCTGCTTCTTGCGGAGTCTCCTGGTCGGTCCCCAATTTGTCCGGAATTGGTCAGAAAGCCAGTTCTGAGGTGTTGGCATGAGGAATGTGTCCGTGCGGTTGATCGTCGGTCTGGGCAATCCCGGTGATACCTATCGGCGCCACCGACACAATTTGGGTTTTCTGGTGGTTGAGGAGCTCGCCCGGCGCCTGGGTTTGACCTTCCAGCCGGGAGGATCCTCCTATCTGGTTGCCGTGGACGGTAATGTGGGGGAACGTACTATTTTGCTGAAGCCGCTGACGTACATGAACCTCAGCGGTCAAGCGGTCGTTGCCTGGTCGCAGGATGCCGGCGTGGCTGTGACGGGGGTGCCGCCATCACCTGCCGACCAGGTGGAACCTTCCCCGGACCCTTCATCGTCCGGAACGGATGCTTGCCTGCCGAGGGAGTCCGAGGCCGTACGACCACTGGTGGTCTGTGATGACCTGAATCTGCCTCTGGGATCTCTGCGTCTGAGGTCGCGCGGTTCCAGCGGTGGGCAGAAAGGCCTGGATTCGGTGATCGATCATCTCGGAGGAGAGGAATTTCCCCGTTTGCGACTTGGCATTGCCCCGCTGGACCGGGATATCGCTCCGGAGACCTGGCCTGACCACGTTCTGGCTGATTTCGACCCGGAGGAGCGGTCATCGGCCGACGAGCTGGTGGCCCACGCTGCTGCGGCCCTGGAGTTCCGGCTCAGCCATGGTCTGGAACCCGCCATTTCCCGTTTCAACCGCCGGATGCGGCCAGACCCGGAACAAACGAAGTGATATTTTCTTTCTTGCGGGATGTCCGAGTGGTGAATATATTGCCAGCTCGCCGCCAAGGGCGGACATGGTCCACCAGGGCCCAAGACATTATGAATACCAGCTGTATAGCTGAGTACTCACATCCCTACCCGGGCTGACGCGGGGGCGGTCATATACTGGCCGACCGCCGTGAACAAAGACCCGGGTCGACCTGTCCGAAGGGAGGTGTAATCAGTGAAAAAGTACGAGCTTATTTTCATCCTCAAGGCCGAAGTGCCTGAGGCTGAGATGGAGGCACGCGTTGGGCGCGTCCGGGAAATACTCGGCGCCCACAACGGCGAAATCACCCAGGAAAACCACTGGGGGGTGCGGCGTCTTGCCTACGAAATCGAATACGAGACCCGCGGCAACTACATGTTTCTCAAGTTCAAGAGTGACGGTAACGCGGTGGCCGAACTCGACAAGTTCCTGCGTCTGGACGACCAGGTGCTCAGGCATCTGATCGTGGTGGACGAGGAATGGGACGAACGGAACCGGGTGGCCATCGCCAAGCGGCGCCAGAATCAGTCGAAGGAAGCCGCCGGAGCCTCCGAGTAGGAATCCGGCTCGCCCATGATCAGGCCTGTGTGCAGTTTCCAGACTTTGGTCGCGAACCGCCGGGGCCAGACAATCAATAAAGGAGAATCCGATGGCCCGTAAAAACCTTCGGATCAAGAAGAAGAAAAAGAAGAGAAGGCATGGCAAACAGAAGGTCTGCTTCTTCAGCAAGACCGGCATGGTTGCCATCGATTACAAAGATGACGAATTCCTGCGCCGCTTCGTTACCGAGCGCGGCAAGATCGCTCCTCGTCGCAACACGGGGACAATACCCAAGTACCAGCGCCCCTTGGCTGTAGCCATCAAACGGGCCCGGCACCTGGCTTTGTTGCCCTTCGTGAAGGAATACTACCGGTAGCCGCGGCTGCGGTAGGGCGGAACTTGTATGCCGAGATCCTGGTCCGGATACCTGCCGTCAATGTTGGCGGCGGCGGTGACTCTGGTGCTCACCGCGGTCTATGCCGCGGCGGTGGGCGGTTCCGATCAGGTCGGTCCTATGCAGGGGGTGGTCCTGATTCTGTTGATCCCGGTCCCGGTGGGGATCGCGGTGATCTGGGGAAGCGCGTTCCTTGCCAGCCGGCCCTACCTGGCGGCGATTGTCGGAGCGGTCGTGTGGCTGGTGTTGAGTTTCCTCCTGCTGCCGCGGGAGGTTGTATGGCAACTGGCAGGAAACGTGGCCGCGGGTTTGGTCGCCGGCTTGGCCCTGGGCCTGCGTTGGCGGTTGGATACGGCGCTGATGGCCGTTGCGGCGGTCCTGCTGCCGATGATTCTCTGGGCCGTGATCCAGGTCCCGGTCACCGAACAGCTCCAGATGGTCAGTCAGGAAATGCTGAGCGTACTGGAGGACAACCTTCCCGAGGGTGCCAGCGGTGAGCAGCGGGTCCGGACCCTGGAGGAAGAAAGGCGTAACCTGGACAAGGTGTCCGCCCTGGTGGCGAGGGTCTATCCCTTCGTGATCGGGGTTGGTCTGTTGAGCCAGGGAGGCATCATTCTCGCGCTGGTCTGGTTCTCGGTCAGGCGCCTGAATATCGCGATTCGAGGCTGGGTGCTGCCTCCATTTACCCGCTGGAGGCTGCCCTTCTACGTGGTGTGGCTGCTGGTCCTGGGTGTGGGCCTGTTGATGACGCGGGCACCATATCTGGCCACCGCGGGTTTGAACCTGACGTTGCTTGTGGCCTGCGTTTTGAGCGTACAGGGTATCGCGGTTCAGTTTCACGTGGCTAACCAGATGCTTTCGAACACGGGAAGGCTGCTCTTCTGGTTGGTGATGGGGATCTTTTTCTCGCCCCTGATCCTCATCAGTGGGGTGGTGCTCGGTCTGGTCGACCAGTGGATGGATCTGCGTCGCCTTCAGGTCGGGTCCGGTGAAGGAGACGGGAACGTCGGAGAATCCGACGACAACGATTAGAGTGGCGGGCCTCAGGTGATTGCTTGTCCGCCGATCCGTTGGTAATGATAAAGGTGGTTTGAGATGGAAGTGA
>CBDUYZ010000024.1:0-15762 GCA_965371575.1 uncultured bacterium | reverse complement strand
ACACGTCCTGGTACGCACCCACCCTGGGCGAGGTACGGATCACTAGCTACGAGGTGGAAGATGATATGTGGTACGAGGACCTCACCTGGAGCTTCCCCTGGTCCGAGATGATGACGAAGGGCCAGCGGCCCACTTCCAGCGAAGAATTCTTCCCACAGCGCTGACACACGAGGGGCCCCGGAGAAATCCCCGGGGCCCCGCTTCCCACGAGAACGCCCCCTGTCCCGATAGCCCGGGATCAGCTATTTGTCCCAGTCCAACCTCACTGCCTGGACGGTCTCGCCCGCTTTGGTACCGGCGGCCTCGGCGGGAATTTCCACCAGTACATCGGCCAGGGCCAGACCGCTCAGCATGTGCGACTCCTGGCCGGCGGCCAGATTCGACGTGAGCTGGCCGTCGGCTAGATTCAGCTTCCCCCGCAGCAGGTTCAAACGACCCGGCTTCTTGCGGGTTGCCTCAGTCAGGCGCACCGGCAGGACCAGGAACTCCGCTTCAAGGGCTCCCATCATTTTCAGCACTGCGGGTTTGACCAGCTGGTGGAACGAGACCAGAGCCGAGACCGGGTTGCCGGGCAGGCCGTACACCGGCCTGCCGCGGTGGTCCAGTCCGAAGAGGTTGGGCTTGCCGGGCTTGATGGCGACCTTCGTGAACAGATCGCGCACCCCCAATTCGGCTCGTGCCTGGTGCACGAAATCGTAGTCGCCGACAGAAGCGCCGCCGACGGTGATTACCAGGTCGGATTTCTCCAAGCCCTCCTTCATGACCCGCACCAGCGCCGGCAGGCTGTCCCTGACGCGCCGCCGCCGGACTTTGGCCACTCCCAGCGCGCGCAGGGCGGCCGTTACCGCGGGGCCGTTGGCATCGGGGATCTGGCCGGGTCCCGGCCTGGTTCCGGGCGCCACGAGTTCGTCGCCCATGGTGATGACCGTCACCGTGGGTCGGCGCCGCACCGCAACACGGTCCCTGCCCAGCAGCACCAGCATGCCGACCACCGGAGGGGTGACCCGCACGCCCGCGGGCAGGATGACGTCACCGCGGCGGTACTCCTCGCCGACCCGGCGGATGTGGTCGCCCGGCCGAACATTCCGGGCGATGGCGGCCTTGTCGCCGTCCGGACCGTACTGCGGCGTGACGTATTCCTTCATGACCACGGCTTCGGCGCCGCGGGGCAGTCGCGATCCGGTAAACACCTTCACCGCATGGCCGGGTTTCAAATCGACCGATCTGCGGTCCCCGGCAGGAAGTTCATCCCAGATCTTCAGGACGACCGGCCGGTCCGACCGGGCGCCGGCCACGTCGGCCAGGAGCACGGCGTATCCGTCCATGGCCGACTGCTCGAAACGCGGTGAGTGGGCGGGTGCCTTGACCTGCCGGGCCAGGAACCCGCCGAGGGCCTTGTCCACCGGCACCGTTTCGATCGGCAGCGGCCGGATGTTGTCCAGGACGATGCGCAGGGCAGCGGGATAGGGGATCAAGATTCGTATCCTTCCAGGCGGGCCAGTTGTGCGGGCCGGTTGATGTTCAAGAAACCGGCGCCGCGCGGGTCGTGGCGGCGGCAATTCTCCTCGGTGAACACGCGGAAGCCCAAGGTTTTCAAGGCGCCGAGGAGCGATTGTTCACCGCCGGCGCTGCACTCGGCCATCATCGGGCCGCTCTGAACGGCGTAGAGTCCGGCCAAGGGCTGCAGGTGGTCGTTCCATACGGGAATGAGAGCCCGGTCATCCGGCAGGACCGACTTTCGGAGGGCAAGAAGCAGATCGGCGCTGACCAGAGGCTGGTCGCAGGCCACGACCCAGGCCCAGGTAGTGGTGCAGGCCGCCAGGCCGCGGATCACGCCGCGCAGGGGGCCCTCGTCCCGGGTGGGATCGTCATGGACGATGGCGACGCCGGGCCAGGCGCCATCATCCTGCTCCCGGCGGATGACCAGCACCGTGCTGTATCTAGCAAGGGGCAAGCGGTCCAGCACATGATCCACCAGACGGCGCCCGCGCCACACGGCGAGGCCCTTGTCGCTGCCGAACCTGGTTGACCGACCGCCGGCCAGGATGACCGCCGTTACGTCTGTCCGGGACGGTTCCATGGGATCAGAGGAGGGAGTCAAGGGTTGCTGAAACACCGGGCCGGATCCGCCCGCCGCTGAGGACCCGGCAAAAGATGCCTTCGGTCGGCATTATGCAATCGCCGGTGATCTGGCGGATGGCGCAGCCGTGGTGACATTCCTTGCCGATCTGGGTCACTTCGAGCAACACGTCGCGGCCGATGGCGAACATGTCACCCACCCGAACCCGGGTCAGGTCCATGCCCGAGGTGACCAGGTTCTCGGCGAAGGCGCCGTCGGCCAGGTCGGGCATCATCGCGCGCACCTTGGCGATGCTTTCGCGGGGGAGCAGGGAGACCTGCCGGGGCCAATCGCCGGCGTGGGCATCGCCCACGATGCCGTGTTCGACCCGCAGTTCCGCCTCGGCGACGGGTTTCTTCACGGTGCCCTTTTCCCGGCTGATGCAGATGGCTTCGATCCTGCCCACGGGCTCTCCTTCGCTCTCCATGTGGTCAACCGCCGATGCTGGCCATGCTTTCGAGCCCCACCAGATGGTGGGCCAGCTCGGCTTTCCTGCCGTCCTTGAAGCGGAATGAGATTTCGGTCCGGACGGCCTCGGCCAGGTCATCGTCAGAACCGCCTTGGCGCATCGTTTCCAACAGGCTCACGCCCGGCGCGCCGTAAAGGCAGGTGCGCAGGCGACCGCGCGCATCGAGGCGCAGGCGGCTGCAGGCGGCACAGAAGGTCCGGCTGTGTCCCTCAATGATGCCGACGGTGCCCTTGAACCCGCGCACGGTGAACAGGCTGTCGACCGCGTCGGCGGGCTGACTCACGGGGGTCAGATCGAATTTGCCGCGCAGGCGCAGGAGGATCTCCTTGCCTTCGATGGTGTCTTCAAGGGCCTTGCCGAGGCCGTCGAAGGGCATCGGTTCGATGAAGCGCACTGCCAGCGGGGACTTGCGGGTCAATTCAACGAAGTCGGAAATCTCGTGGTCGTTCACTCCGGGCAGCACCACCACGTTGAGCTTGAGGCCCAGGCCCATCGCCAGGACACGGTCCACCGCCGCGCGAACCTTTCCGAAACCCTTGCACTGGGTGATCTCGGACCAGGTGTCGGAGTTCAGCGAATCGAGACTCACGTTGATGCGCTTGATGCCGCCGGCCTTCAATTCCTCCAGGTGCTCATCAAGCACCAGACCGTTGGTGGTCAGCAGGACCTCGGGCCGGGCCGGCAGCCTGGTCAGCGAGGTCACGAAGGGAACGACGCCCTTGCGCACCAGCGGTTCACCGCCGGTGATGCGGATCTTGCGCACGCCCAACTCGGTGAACAGCGAGCAGAGGCGGAGGGTTTCTTCGAAGGTCAGTATATCGTGATGGGGAATCTGCTGGACGCCCCCCGGAGGCATGCAATAGCGGCAGCGCAGGTTGCACCGGTCGGTGACCGCCACGCGCAGATAGTCGAGCGTGCGGCCCTGGGGGTCGACAAGGGGTTTACGGGAAAGGATCGCCCGGCCACGGCGGGCATCGTTGACAGGCATGAATTCCTTCCAGGTGCGGAAGCCGGAGGCGCATGTAACGACGTTCCAGACGACCCCAACATATCAGGGATCAGGGCCGGCCCACAAGAACTGTTGCAGATTTCACCTCAGGACCCTATGTTATCGCGCGAAACAAAGAACAGACACGCGCGGCCCGTTGTTGTGGCCGCTGAAAAAGCTGCCGCGATTTTCTGCATGCCTCTCGGCTCCCAGCCTTCCGAGCTCAATCCGAGACCAAGTTGCCGTAGATCCCGGATCAACGAGACAGGAACCCATGTCCATGAATAACTTCACCGATCTCGGGCTGAGCAAGCCCGTGTTGCGGGCCCTGGCCGAATGCGGCTACACCGAGCCCACACCCATCCAAGAGGCCGCCATCCCCATCGTCATCGCCGGCCACGACCTGATGGCCAGCGCCCAGACGGGGACCGGCAAGACGGCGGCGTTCACGCTGCCCATCATCGACGACATCGGTACCCGGTCTGCACGGAAGGGCGATACCCCCCTGGCGCTGGTGCTGACCCCGACGCGAGAATTGGCCCTGCAGATCCACGAGAACGTGCGTGCCTACGGGCGCCACGTCGGCACCCGCACCGCCGTGCTGCTGGGCGGGGTCTCGTCGGGGCCCCAGATCGACAGTCTGCGCCGCGGCGTCGATATCGTCATCGCCACGCCGGGCAGGCTCATCGACCTGGTCGAGCAGGGCGAGATGATCCTCGACGATATCGAATTCCTCATCCTGGACGAGGCCGACCGCATGCTCGATCTGGGATTCGTGCACGACGTACGCTGGATCGCCGACCGGGTGCCCAGGCCGCGCCAGACGCTGCTGTTCTCGGCCACCATGACCGGCGGCGTGCGCAGTCTTGCTTCGACCATCCAGACCAACGCCCACATCGTGTCGGTGGCGCCCCCGGCGGCGGTGGCCGATAACATCGACCAGCGGGTCATGTTCGTGGCGAAGGCGGACAAGGGCGAGCTGTTGGCCGACCTCCTGCGAGGCGACGAGACCAAACGGACGCTGGTGTTCACCGGCACCAAGGTCGCCGCCACCATAGTGGCGCGCCAACTGGAGCGCAGCGGCGTGCGCGCCGAGGCCATCCACTCGAACAAGTCCCAGCGCCAGCGCCAGCGAGCCCTGGACGCCTTCACCCGCGGCAAGGTGCAGGTGCTGGTGGCCACCGACATAGTGGCCCGCGGCATCGACGTCGAAGGCATTTCGCACGTCATCAACTATGAATTGCCCGAGGACGCCGAGAACTACATACACCGCATCGGACGCACGGCACGGGCCGGCCGCGCGGGTGTGGCGGTGTCGCTGTGCTGCGTCGAGGACGTGTCCTACCTGCGGGGCGTCGAGCGTCTTGTAAAACAGCCGCTGACGGTCTGCGAGGATCACCAGTGGCATTCGCCCACCGTCGCGGCCTGCCTGGCGGCTTCAGCCAAGGCGGCCAGACAGCGCGCGCGAGCAGGCCGGGCGCGGGGCTCGGGCTCGAAGTGGGCCCGGTAGTGTTCCCCCCAGGGGCTCGACGAGCAGAATAATCCGGGTCAACCGCCGCTTCTAACGGTCCGGGGTCGAGCCGCAAACCACTTGTACAACGCCGGAATGACCAATAGCGTGAGAACGGTCGATGTCACCAATCCACCCACGACAACCGTGGCCAGCGGCCGTTGAACCTCGCTGCCCGTGCCCGTGGCGATGAGCAAGGGAATCAGGCCAAGCGCGGTAGTGAGCGCAGTCATCAGGACCGGGCGCAGCCGAAGACACGCGCCCTGAACCGCGACTTCGTCCAGCGAAACCCCCTGGCGCAGGAGCTGGTTCAGACAGGTCACCAGCACCATACCGTTTTCCAGGGCAATTCCGAACAGCGCGATGAATCCGACTGACGCGGGTACCGAGAGGTTCTGTCCCGAAAGCCATAGGGCCGCGACTCCTCCCACGAGGGCCAGGGGAATGTTCAGCAGGATGAGAAGAGCGTTCTTGAGCGACTGGAAACTGCTGAACAGCAGGAGAAAGACCGCCAGCAGAGTCACCGGCACGACCACCGCGAGCCTCCTGTTGGCTTCCTGCTGCAAACGGAACTGGCCGCCCCAAGTTACGAGGTATCCCGCCGGAAGAGCCACTTCCTCGTCGATGGCGTTTTGGGCTTCCTCCACGAAAGTGCCGATATCCCGGTCCACCACGTTGCACTGGATAGTGATGAAACGATGGTTGTTTTCGCGGGTGATCTGACGTGGTCCCACGATTTCCCCGATGGTCGCCAACTCATCCAGGGGCACCTTCAGTCCGCCGGGGCCATTGACGAGAATCCTTCCGATGGCTTCGGCGGTTGACCGGGCGCTCGGCTCGAAACGCACCACGATATCGAACCTACGGACGCCGGCGAAGATCTGACCTGCCACTTCTCCCCCGACAGCTGCGTGGACCACTTCCTGGACATCGGCCACGTTGATGCCGTAGCGGGCGATCGCGCGGCGGTCGATCCTGATGATGAGCTGAGGCGCGCCGCCCACCTGGTCAACCTGGATATCGGCTGCGCCGCGGACTTTCCGCACCACGGCGGCGACCAGGTCGGCCTGTTCCTTGAGCACGTCGAGGTCTTCACCGAAGATCTTGATGGCGAGCTCGGCCCTGACTCCCTCCAGGAGTTCGTCCACGTTCATTTCGATGGGCTGGGTGAGGTTGGCGAGAATGCCGGGGATGTCGCCGAGCTCCTCGCGGATCACATCCTCGATGTCATCCTGGGTTTTCGCGTTGCGCCATTCCGACTTGGGGCGCAACAGCACGAAGATTTCGGCGCTGTTGATGGGATCCGCGTGAGCACCGATTTCCCCGCGGCCGATACGGGTCACGACCTCACGCACTTCGGGGATCTTGAGCAGCCGGCGCTCGACCAGAAGGGTGGATCGCGTGCTTTCGGTCAGCGAGATGGAGGGGGCCATGGTGAGTCGAACGACCACGGTGCCTTCTTTGAGTATGGGCGTAAATTCGGAACCCAGGCGGGGGAACAGGAGCGCACCGAGGCCGAGAAGCACGACCGAGACGGCGACGGCGAATCCGCGTTTGCGAATGAAGAACCGCACGAGCGGCAGATAGAGCTTGAGCAGCCAGCGCACAACCGGTGCTTCCCCGGCGACTTTCCCCTTTATGGGACGCCGCATGAGAAGGCTGCTCAACGTGGGCGCCAGGGCGAGCGCGAAGACAAGCGAGCCCACCATCGCCAAAGTTACCGTATAGGCCAGGGGCCGGAAGGTCTTTCCTTCAACGCCCTGCAGGGCGAACAGCGGCAGGAATACGATGATGATGATCGAGATGGCGAACGCGATAGGCCGGCCGACTTCGAGGCTGGCCCGGACGATGACCTTGAACCTGGGTTCCTCGGGCGGCGCCGTGCGGAGTGTGCGGTCGATGTTCTCGATCATGACGATGGTGCCGTCGACCATCATGCCGATGGCGATGGCCAGTCCCCCGAGGGACATGAGGTTGGCCGATATGCCGAAACGGCCCATCAGCAGGAAGGCGAAAAGAACCGAGAACGGTATGGCGATGCCCACCACCAGGCTGGGGCGCAGGCCGCCCATGAAAACCAGAAGGACCAGTCCGACCAGCAGGACGCCCTGGATGAGCGCTCTCAAGACGGTTCGAACGGCACCCTGGACGAGACTCTTCTGTTCATAGTAGGGGACGATGCGGACGCCCTCAGGGAGGATGTCGTTGATCTCGGCAAGGCGTTCCTCGACCCTGGCGATGACGGTCGAGGAGTTGGTGCCGAAGAGCTTGATGACCATGCCGGCGACCACTTCACCGGCGCCGTTCCGGGTCTGGACACCACGGCGGATGGCTCCGCCGATCTGAACGTCTCCCACGTCATCCAGGAAAATGGGTCGTCCGTTCTCGGTTTTCACCACGATGGAGCGAAGGTCGTCCATGTCCGTGGCAAGCCCGACCGAGCGGACGACGAATTCCTCGGCATTCTTCTCTATGAACTGCGCACCGACGTTCAGGTTATTGGCGCGGATGCGCTGGATGACCTCGGCCAGGGTCAGGTCGAAACGCTGAAGATTTTCGGGGGGGATGACGACGTGGTATTGCTTCTCGAAACCGCCGATGCCCAGAACCTCGGTGACCCCGGGAACCGTCTGGAGGTGGAATTTGACCAGCCAGTCCTGGATGGTACGCAGCTCCTCGAGCGAATATTCACCGGTGGTGTCGTCGAGGTAGTAGAAGAGTATCTGGCCCATTCCGGTGGAGATGGGCCCCATCTCGGGATCGCCGAAACCTGCGGGAATCTGTTCCCTGGCTTCCTGGAGCCTTTCGCCGACCAGCTGTCTCGCGAAATAGATGTCCGTTTCGTCGTCGAAGTAGACGTTCACCACCGAGAGCCCGAAATTCGAAACCGAGCGCACCTTTTGAACCCCGGGCAGACCGGTCATGGCCACTTCGACCGGATAGGTGACGAATTTCTCGATTTCCTCGGGAGCCAGGCCCTCGGTAGTGGTGAAAACCTGGACCAGGTTCGGTGAGACATCCGGGAAGGCGTCCACCGGAAGCGTCTGGTAGGTGTAGAAGCCGGCGCCCATGATCAGCACCGCCATCACCGCCATCAGCATTCGGTTTCTCAGGCAGAATCGGATGAGGCGTTCAATCATCGTGTTCTCCTCTAGCAGCCTGCTAGTGTCCGTGGCCGTCGCCGAAGGCATTTTTGCCCAGCTCGGCCTTGAGGGTGAAGCCCCCCTGGCTGACGTATTGATCTCCCGCGGACAGGCCCGCCAGGACCTCGACGTCGGTTTCCCCGTGACGGCCCAGGGAAACGGGCCGCGGTATGAATCCTTCCTCGGTCACTAGAAACACGACGGTATTTTCCTCGAAAGTGTGAAGCGCGGTGCGGGGCACGGCCAGGGGAACATCGGTTTTCTCGATGAGTACCTTGGCGGTCACGAACATGCCCGGGCGCCAAAATCCGTCCTTGTTCTCCAGAACGAGGCGCGCGGTCGCGGTCCGGGTGCGTTCATCGACGATGGGGGTGACGTAGCTGATGGCGGCCGTGCCCTGGGCCGTGTCGTGACCGACGAAAACCTGCGCCCTTTGGCCGACCTTCACGCGGGACAGGTCCCGCTGGTAAACCGTAAGGTCGATCCAGACCGTGGACAGGTCGGCGATGACGAAGATTTCACGTTCGCGGGAGGCGGCCTCGCCGAGGGTGACGTGCTTGCCGATGACGGTTCCTGATATCAGTGTCTTGACCTGGAAATTGGCCAGGCTCTCGTCGTTTTCGATGACGGCGAGTATCTGCCCCTGCTTCACGTTTTCGCCGATGCCGACGAGAACCTCGGTCACGATGCCGGAGTAGCGGGGCACGATGTGGGCCAGCCGGTCGTCGTTCGGACGGACCTCGCCGGGAAGCTCCAGTGAGTTTTCGATGATACCTGGTCCGGCGGTGGCCATCTCGAGGCCGAATTCATCGATTTCGGCCTGTGTAAGCTGGACCAGATCGTGATCATCATGGTCCTCAGGATCGTCATGGGCCACAGCGGTTGCGGCGAGTCCGCCGGACACGGCAAGAGCAGCTACAACGGCGAGAATGAGTCGTAGTGTCATGGTCATGGTCTCCCGGGGTTCTTGCCGGCGGTCTCGATCGACTCGCCGGTAAGTCTTTCAATATCAGCTACGGTGCCGTGGTACCTAACCAGCGCCGTGAAATAGCGACTCTTGAGTCCGAAGAGCATGCGTTTGATGTCCAGCACGTCGATGAATCTCATCGACCCGCGCAGATAGGCTTCCTGGGCGGAGTTGAAGGCGATCTCGGCTTCAGGCAGGGCCCGGTCCCGCAGGGCCTGCACTTCGGATTGGGCCGCCAGGAGTTCTTCGTGTGAAATTCCGAGCTGGGTCTGGATGCGAACGGCGGCGGCGCGGTGTTCTTCTTCGGTCCGCCTGAGCCTCATGGCGGCGGCCTGGGTCGCGCCCTGGTTGCGGTCGAAAACGGGCAGCGGAATACCGAATTCAAGGACGAAAGCGGCGTCTTCAACCTGGCTGAAATAGCGCACCCCCGCTCCCACCAACAGATCAACGCTGCCGAGGGATTGTTCGAGGTCAAGGACGGCGCTTCGATGGTCGAGTTCCATGGCCCAGCGGGCCAACGAAGGGTTTTGTTCGAGGAGAGCCCACAGGGACTCGAGCGAAGGAGGGGCGGGAACCTCTTCGATATTCCCCACCGCTTGGTGAAAAACGGGGGTTGTTCCGCCCCAGTGGGCGGACAGCTGTTTGCGGGCCATCGCCAGGACGCGCTGCGCCTGGTCCCGGTCGATGCGACTGGTTTCCATCTCCACCCGGGCCCGGTTCTCCTGGATGGGTGAGGTCGAACCGGCCTTCACGCGGCGAGCGACCGAGGCCAGCACATCTTTGGCCACCTGGACCAGCTCTTCGGTCAGGGCGAGTTGCTCCTGGGCGAGGAGGACCTGGATAAAGGATTTTGTCGTTTCAGTGAGGACGTCGATCCGTGCCGTCTCGTAGTCCCAGGAGGAAAGGCCCTGCGCGAACTCGGCGACCCTGAGTCGTTTCCCACGTTTCCCTCCCAGCTCGATGAGCTGCGAGAGTGCCAACGTGGTCTCGGAGGAGTGAAAGCCCCTGAAATCACCGCCGCCGCCAAAGTTCTCCACCTCTGCGCCAAGCCCGGGGTTGGGACGGAGTCCCGCTTGAAGGGCCTCGGCTTCCCTGGCGCGGACCTCCCAGGAATATGTCGCAAGTTCCGGACTGTTGGTGAGCGCCGCCGCCAGCGCGTCACGGAGCGTGAGGCTGTCCGCGGGTTCGGGAAAAACCGCGGGTTCCGCAGCCAGGTCGTCCCGGGAAACTGTTGTGCCCGGGAGGTCCCGGCCAAGGGGTCTGGGTTCCGGAGCATGGTACGACGGCGTGGTCGAAGAACAGCCGGCGGCAACCAGGATGACGATGAGAGGCAAAATGCCGTGGAGAATTCTTGTCATGACGAATCGATTCCCGTCTTGATTTTGCCGGCTCATGCGGTGCATGGCACCAGCAGCGTTCATCCCGCCGAAGCGCAAGCGATTGGTCGATAACGACCGAAAGTGGAGGTCTGGAAGAAGGACATCAGTTCAAAAGCGGAAGGTCGCTTTCGGGACGGGGCAGGTTTGCGCGGATCGGCAGCAGTGATGCGTCTCGAACAGGATGGGTGTCCGCAAGAGGCGGCTCAGGCGTGAGAGAGTCTTGAACCAGCACGGAACCGTGTGCTTTCGCAAAAAAGCGCGTGGGTGAGTCCGGTCGCAGCAACTCTTCGCCGTAGGGGTCGTTGACGCAATCATCTTCGTGCTCGCAGGTGATGCTCCCGGGGCATTCGCCGCAGATGTGTTCAAGCGTACCGGCAAGGCAAAGCCCGGGGCTCAACAGAAGTACCCAGAAGGCGAATATGATCAGCATTGTTCGTTTCATGATTTGATAAATCTAGGCTGGGGTTCCGGGGAAAGCAACCCGGTTGTCGGTGTCCACGAGGTACTCATCTTCGGGCAGTGGCTGGCCGTGTACAATGACCCGCGGGCGCTGGCCATCACTATTTTACTGAAGGCATGCTCTGCCGGATCTACTGCGGGACGTCTGGTGCATCGACCGTACCGGTCCGTCCTCTTCGTCGCTCCAGTTCCTGGCGCACCTCGTAGGCACTGGCTTCGGTGATCGGGAATGTCGCCACCGCCCATATGGCGATGGCCGAAGCGATCATGGGGATGCCGGCGTCGAAAAGACGCAGCAGGAAGATGGACCGGGCGGCCTGGTTGCCTTCCAGGGCCACGTCGAACCCCGTGGCGTTGAGCAGGTAGCCGCCGCCTGCCAGTGCGGCGGACATGCCGAGCTTCACCATCCACCAGAAGATGGAACCGAACATTCCCTCACGCCGCTCGTGGGTCTTCAATTCGTCGGTATCCACCACATCGGCGATCATCGACGGAATCAGCGTGAACAGACCGCCCAGGCCGAAGGCCATCAGCGGCGCCGGCAGTATCACCAGGAGGGGCATTTCCGGGTTGTAGCAGACCCACTTCAGCCCGTAGCCGACGATGGACAGCCCGATAGACACGAAAAACGCGTGCCGCTTGCCTATGCGCGTGGCCAGCCAGGTGACGAACGCCACCACGGCGAAGGTGCACACGGCGCCCACCGTGCCGGCCCACCCGGCGTACTTGGCGCCCGCGGTCTGGTCGCCGCCGGCCACGTAGTAGATGATCACGTAGAACTGGAACGATGCGATGAGCATGAAGCCGTTGAACACCAGGAACGTGGCCAGGCACAGTTTGAGAAACGGCTTGTTCGACAGGGTCATGCCGAACCCCTTGAAGAATTCGGCCATGTTGCGCTTGAAACCCCGGCCGACCCCCGTGGCCTTCGCCTCGGCAGCTGCCACGTCCTGCATGCGCTCGCGCAGTACGATGGCCGGCAGAACCCCGAGCCCCATGGCTACCAGCGCGACGATGATCGCCAGGCCAGCCGCCCCGGATACCTGGTCTGGAAAGAACTTCCCGGAGTTCATGATCCACAGGAACCACGGAGACACCACATAGGCCAGCTGACCGATGAAGTTCTGCGTGCCCATCAGACGCGTGCGTTCGTGGTAGTCCGGGGTCAACTCGTACCCGAGGGCCACCCAGGGCGTGGCGAACACCGTATAGCCCATGTAGAAGAGAATCGATCCGATCAGGAAAAAGACGAAATAGAAAGTCTCGCTCTGGTCGCGAGGCAACTGCCACAGCAGCGCGAAGATAAGGCCGGCGGCGATGACGCCGCCGAATATGAACGGCCGCCGCCGTCCCCACCGGGTGCGGGTGTTGTCGGAGATGAATCCCATGAGTGGATCGGTGAACGCGTCGGTCAAGCGCGGCAGCGCGCCCAGCAGTCCCACCAGCGCCGGGTTCATGCCCAGTCCCAGGTTCAGGACGATCATCATGCCACCGCTGGCGGCCGCCAGCAGGTTGTTGACGAAGGCTCCCGCGCCGTACGCCATCTTGTGCGTCAGCTTGACGCGGTCCTCGGGTGCTGTCTTGTAGTGGGTGGCGGCGTTCATGGAATCATCCCGTTCACATGCTTCAGGTTTTCGGACCCGGTCAGAGGGAGAACGACCTTTGTACGAATGCCGAACAAAGTACCGTGGCGCAACAGCTTGGTCAACAGGATTCTGGGACCTGCGGCCCGGTGTCCACGAGCAGAGTAATCCGGGTTAGCTGATCTGGCCGATTTCCCGGCCAGAGTTCAATTTTGGGCTTGATTCGGTTACCGAACATAGTATATAATTGATGTATTGGAATTAGCTATGCAAAGCCGCCCCGAAGGAACGGTGCCAATTGTGGAGGCGGAATTCCATGCTTTTCCCGGCAGCAAGAGGTTTTTTTCAACGAGAGGTCATCAAAATGAAAAATCATGCTAATGCTGTCTTTGCAGTCGCAGTGCTGATCTGCCTGATTCCTGCAGCGGGATATGCGCTGCTGCCCTACAGCCAGGACTTCGAAGATCTGTCCCAACAGAAACCCAGCTCGCTGGCCGATGACGGCTGGTTGGTCTTTGGGAACCTCTTCACCCCAGACGGGACCTACATCGGTGGATACGGTCCCTTCCCGGCCCCCAACGACGGCTCAGGGTTCTGCCAGATCGCCAGCGATGAAGGCGGAGCGGACCAGGGCGTCCAGCAGCTGGTTGTTTTCAGCGACTACGAGAACACCGACGCACATGTCGACGGCAATATCGTCGAGTCGAATGTCTTCCAGGAGCAGGTGGTCGGGCCTGGGGATGTCACAGAAATGTGGGTCTTCGACTTCCAGGCCAAGATGGGCAACCTGGAAGGGAGCTCGACCGCGCTGGCGTTCATCAAGACGCTGGATCCCGGTGCCGGCTACGCTATGACCAACTTCATCACGTTGGACATGACGTGCATTCCCACCTCGTGGTGCGGTTTCTCGCTGTCGATCTTGATTGACCCGGGCCTGGATGGCCAGATCCTGCAGTTCGGCTTCCTGAACACTGCGACGAACTACGAGGGATCGGGGATCTTCTACGACAACCTGAACTTCCACATCACGGGGCCGGTCGCGAACGATGAGATGTCTTGGGGTGGGGTGAAGTCACTATACCGTTAGCGTTTAACAGCTTTTCTCTTGATGTCAGGGGCCCGGCAACGCCGGGCCCCTGCGCTGTCATGGGAAACCCTATTTGATGAGCGCCACTCGCTGGGTTTCCACGAAATCACTTCCGCGGAGCCGGAGCAGGTACACGCCGGAGGCCAGGGTACGACCCCCGTCATCCCGTCCGTCCCAGGTCACGCGATGTTCTCCGGCCGTAAGGTATCCGCTGGCGAGGGTACGTACCCGGCGGCCGTTCATGTCGTAGACATCGAGTTCGATGAGCCCGCTCCGGACCAGGTCGAACCGGACCGTGGTCTGGGGGTTGAACGGGTTCGGCGCGGCTGGATAAAACCGGCCGGTCGGTGTGGCGGGAGGCCCGCCATCAGAACCATCACCCACGTGGGAAGCACCGCCCTCGGGGACAAAAGTGAAATCATCAAAGATCACTTCCTGGTCCGTAGCCGGTGCGCCGCTCAGCTTCCACAGGTTCAGGTGCATCCGTGGCTGCTCGGGTCGGGGAATGTGGGGTCCGGTGTAGGTCCACGAGTTGATCATGTTCGCTTCGGACTCGTCGGCGGGTCCTCCGCGCCAGACCCGGTACTCGACCCGGTCGGCCAGCCAGCGCATGGCGTGGCTGGTCACTTCATCCTCGCTGAAGGTGGTGTCGAACCGGTTGATGTTGCCGGGATAGTCATAGGGCTGGGCGACGAACTGGCAGATGTCCGAGTCCGTATTGCCCCAGCGGCTGTATTCGATGTCTATTTCATTGAAGGCGTTCCACCAGAGGTAGGCTGAATCCCAGCACGGTCCGTACTCCCAGAGAAAAATGCCGAGTACGGCCTGCGGGTCGATCAGGTCCAGGCGGCCCACCGTCGTCAGGATATAATCGCCGTAGCCGAGGGCTTCCTCGGTGGTCACTTCGGTGCTGTACCAGGAGCCGCTACGGTTCTGGAGCGTCAGGTGCAGTCGCTGGTCTAAATCCACCCAGACGCAATCGGACGCGTCGCAGAAAAGGTTGGGACCGGGACCGTAGTAACCGGGGCCCTTGATACGCCAGGCGTGACCGCCGAAAGAGAAGGTCTTCCCACCCGGGAAGTCGTTCCATTGCACTTCATCAATGGTGGGGGAATTGGTGCTGTAGAAGGTTACCTGGTCGTAGTAGACGTCAGGCGAGGGATCTTCCGGGCTCTGGAGGATGCCGAGCAGGAAATGGACCGCAACCGTTCCCGCCGGGGCGGGATCACTCACCACCGAGAAGTCCAGGTACTGGTCCGTGGGAGAGAAGGCGTCCGCGACGGTAAAGGAGTCGTAGTCGATCAGGCCGCCGCCGGCGTCGCGCCATTCGATGTTGACCTTGGCGACACTCTGGCCCGTCAGGGGTCTGCCCGAGGGATGCCGGACATGGCCGGCGGCTTCCCATTGTTCACCTGGTTCTGAATCCTGGCGTTGCCAGTAGCCGGACATGTCCCATCCGCCGTAGTTCGGTCCGCTGACGCGCGCCGCTTTGGCGCCATGCGTGGCTGCGGTGACCGAACCGACCACGCCGAACTGGTTCCAGCCGCCGAAGATTGCGCCCCCCGATCCGACGAGCTCGAAACTGGGATTCGCCAGAATGCACTGGCCGGCCGCCTGAACGGTGAAAAGGGCGCCGAGCAGCAGAATCAAGGCTACGACTGAGAGGGTGCGTTTCGGGTGCATGTTTCACTCCGGTTGTTGGCTTCGCGTCATGGACCCGGTGTCGGGACCTGGTTACTGGCTGCAGAGCGTGTGTTCCGGTACTCCAACCTGAATACTGGTGATCCGGCCGCTCCGGGAGAAAAGCTCCGCGCCCAGTCGGGCGTCGAGTCTGCCTCCAGGGTGATCGGTCGATGATCCGTCCGTGAAAGCGACACGGATCCACGCTTTTCCGGCTACCCGCTCGTAGATGACCGGCACCTGGCAAAAGGTGAAGGCCAGATTTCCCGAGGACAAGGCGATCGAGCGGGCATCCCCGTCGATATCAAAATAATTAAAATCCCTGGGCCGTTCCAAGAACTCTCCGGACCGCAGGAGTACCGGCTGGAAGCACACCAC
>CBDUYZ010000023.1:0-15928 GCA_965371575.1 uncultured bacterium | reverse complement strand
TCCCCAAGCTTTCGGAGGATGGCCGCGCCGAAATGTCGAAGAAGGCGAAAAAGGCCCTACCGGAAATCCAGGACATGGCCCGGCGCATCAACGACATGCAGGGCCTGAGCGACATCCTGGGTCCGTCGATGGACGCAATGGTCGACAAACTCGGTCAGCTTCTCTAGAACAGGCACTGGCGGAACAGGCACTGACGACTTCATCAATCCGGAGGGAGACCCCATGAAAATCCGACATTTCGTCCCGATCGTTCTTTTCCTCGCCGTGTTCGTCCTGCTGGCCGGTTGCGGCGGCTCCAAGCCCCACGAACTGGAAAGAGGAGGGTTGAACGCGGGGGATCTCATGCAGGGTCTGCTTGATCGGACGATGGTCACCCTTGGCAGCGTCACCTCGCAGGATTCGGCCGAGGAGGCCCTGCCCGTTCTCGAGGAGATCAACAAGGAATTCGAGGATTTGATCGACACCAAGGGCGACCTGTCGGAGCAGGGCCAGGCCGATCTTTCCGACCAGGCGGCCAAGGCGATGCCGGGGCTGAAGGACATCACGCAACGGATCAACATGCAGAGCTACGGGGATATGCTGCGGCCGGTCATGCATGAGATGATCTCGAATTTGACGAAGCTGCTGTAGGTCTCAGGCCAGAGGGCCATGGGGGCAAAGACGATACGACTGTTTCCACCTTCGAGTTCAAGAAGTGAATCGAGCAGTATGGGCACTGAAATCGAAAGGAAATTCCTGGTGGTCGGCGATGCCTGGAGGGAACCGGGCGCCGGCGTCCTGTATCGCCAGGGTTACCTGAGCACCCACAAGGAGCGGGTGGTCCGCGTCCGCACCATGGGCGACAAAGCCGCTCTGACCATCAAGGGTGTCTCAGTCGGGGCCAGCCGGCTGGAGTTCTCGTACGAAATCCCCCTGGACGACGGTAACCAACTGCTCGCTCTATGCGAAAATCCAATCATCGAAAAATCCCGCTACAGGGTCGGGCACCGCGGCCTGGTATGGGAAGTGGATGACTTCCATGGCGCCAACGAGGGTCTGGTGGTCGCAGAGTGCGAACTCGAGACGGAAGATCAGGAAATCGAGAAGCCGTCCTGGATCGGCGACGAGGTGACCAATGATCCGCGATATTTCAATTCTAACCTGGTCGCCCGGCCCTTCACGAGCTGGTAGTTTCCGGTCTTCTTCCGGGACGGGTTGAAACTCAAGGAAACGGAGTAGTCATGTCGCTCTTCAAATCCAGCCGCAGCGTTGAAACGAAAATCGACGGCTTTTTCGATACGGTCGCCGAAGGCGGTATGGTCTACCGGGCTGGTGTTAAAGCCTATCTGGCGGGGGACACAGCCGATTTCCAGGACGCGATCAAGAGCATCGACAAGCTGGAGTCCCAGGCGGACGAGTTGAGCCGGGAAGTCGAGGCCCATCTCTACAGTCATTCCCTGATTCCCGAACATCGCGGCGACGTGCTCGGGCTTCTCGAAAACAGCGACGACATCATCGACACGGCGAAGACCTGCCTGTATCAGTTCTCGGTCGAACAGCCCTCCGTGCCGGAGGAGTTCCATGACGGTTACTGTAAGCTTGCCGATGCGGGCTGTGCGGCGGTGGAAGCGGTCATTGTCTCCGCGCGGGCGTTCTTCAACGACGTCAGGGCGGTCAAGGACAACCTCTTCAAGGTCCATCACTACGAGAAGGAGGCCGACGGGATCAGTGACCGATTGAAACGGAGCATCTTCGCCAGCGATCTGGATCTGGCCCACAAGATCCATCTGCGGAATTTCGCCATGAACGTCGAAAAGATATCCGACAAGGCCGAGGATGTTGCTGACCGGCTGGCCATTTACGCCATCAAACGGATGATCTGAGGCGACCAGGGTGGAAATCCTATTCTTCCTGTCAAGTGGCTTGTTCCTGGGGTGGTCCCTGGGCGCCAACGATGCCGCCAACGTGTTCGGCACGGCGGTCGGCACCCGTATGATCAAATTCAGGTCCGCGGCGATCGTCTGCTCCTTCTTCATCATTTTGGGCGCAACCATCAGCGGGGCCGGCGCCGCCCATACCCTGGGACGCCTCGGCGCTGTGAACACCATGGCCGGCTCCTTCACAGTGGCCCTGGCCGCGGCCCTGTCCACTTTCTGGATGACGCGCCTGAAAATCCCCGTGTCCACCTCCCAGTCCATCGTCGGGGCGATCATCGGCTGGAACCTGTACTCGGCCTCCGTGACCGACGGGTCCACCTTGACCCGCATCACCGTCACCTGGGTTGCCTGTCCCATCATCACTGGAATCGTGGCCGTGGTGTTGTTCATCCTGGTGAGATGGGCCATCGATTTGAGCAAACCTCATCTTTTGCACCTGGATTCACTGACCCGCCTGGGATTGCTGGGCGTCGGGGCGTTCGGGTCCTATGCCCTGGGCGCCAACAACATCGCCAACGTGATGGGTGTGTTCGTACCGGACAACCCCTTCGGCGATCTGACCATTTTCGGATTGGTAACCCTTACAGGAACTCAACAGCTCTTTTTCCTGGGAGCGGTGGCCATTGCGGTGGGTGTTTTTACCTACTCCGAGCGTGTCATGGGGACTGTCGGCAGCGGGCTGGTGCGCCTGTCGCCCATCTCTGCCCTGGTGGTGGTCCTTGCCCAATCCATCACCCTTTTCCTGTTCGCGTCCGAAGGATTGGAGCACTTCCTGGCCAGTCGCGGGCTGCCGACCTTTCCTTTGGTGCCGGTCAGCAGCAGCCAGGCGGTGATCGGGGCCATCGTCGGCATCAGCCTGTTCAAGGGCGCCGGCATTCGCTACCGGGTGCTGGGAAACATTTCCCTTGGCTGGATCGCCACCCCGGTGCTGGCCGGAGTGATGGCCTTTTTCCTGCTCTTTTTCGTGGACAACGTTTTTGACCAGCAGGTCAGCCGTGCAGTGCATTACCGGTTTGATGAGGCGGTGGTAGAGGAATTGTCCCGGCGGGGAATCAATGATCCGGGACTTGGCCGGTTCCAGGGCCAAAGCATCACCAATGCAGTGAGCTTGAAGAAGGATCTGGAAAAAGCGACGGATCTGGATGACGGCCGGGTGGCGATGGTCATGGATCTGGCCCATGTGGGCAGCTGGAATATCGATCCCGCATTGATAGCGGATGAGGTGGGCGCCCATTGGCTGACTCGGCACCAGATGAGCGCCCTCCGGGCTCTGGCCGGCCAGGATTATGAACACTTTTGGCAATTCATCCGGGCGCTGGAGGACCAATCGGACGAGTGGGGAAAACGACCTCCGTCCACGGCCAACAAGACCTGGAACAAGGAACTGGAAAAAAAGCTTTTGTTCCTGGAGCGGGTGTTCCTGGTGGACGGTGCAAGTGATGCGCCGGGGAGCTTCAAACAATGAGTCGGGCGGTGGAATTGATCGACACCCACTGCCACTTGAACATGCCGCCCCTGTCCGACGACACGGGCGGCGTGCTGTCCCGCGCCGCTGAACGGGGCGTGACTCAGGTGGTCGTACCCGCCTACGACGAGGCCACCTGGCCCGAGGTGGCCGCCCTCGCCGAAAAGCCCCATGTATTCGGTGCCTACGGCCTGCACCCCTGGGTCGCCCATGAAGTGACCCCCGGGGGGCCTTGGGCCGACTTCGCCGATCGTCTGGCTGCGCAGCTCGCAAAATACAGGCCCGTCGCCATCGGCGAGATCGGCCTGGACACCAAGACCGAGGAATGCAGCCTCGCCGAACAGCTGCCGGTCCTGGCAGCCCAACTCGCTCTCGCGGCCGACCTCGACCTGCCGGTGATCCTGCACTGCCGCGGCGCCTTCGAGGAGTTGCTGACCGCGGTGAACAAATACGGCGGCAAACTGCGCGGCGTTCTGCACGCCTACTCCCGCGGGCCCGAGCTGGCCGAGCGGTTCATCGCCGCAGGACTGCTCATCGCCTTCGGCGGGGCTGTGACCCGCGACCGGGCCAAGCGTGTCCGACAGGCGGCCGCACGTCTTCCGCTGGACAAAATCGTCCTGGAAACCGATGCTCCCTCCATCGGGCTGGACGGCGTCCTGCCCACCGATACCGAGCCCGGTCATGTCCGCGACATCGCTGAGGCCGTGGCAGTTATCCGCAACGAGCCCCTGGAAACCATCGCCGAGGTCACGACCGCCAATGCATGCCGACTCTTCAACCTCCCCGCCTGACCCGGCAGCCTTTCCGCCACGCCATTACCGCACCGTCCTGTTCTTCGGGGAAAAAGGGTTCCGCCGCATCCGGCAGGCAAACGTGACCATCGTCGGCCTGGGTGGAGTGGGGGCCCACGCGGCGATGAACCTCGCGCGCAGCGGCATCGGCCAACTGCACTTGGTGGATTTCGACACCGTATCGGCTTCGTCACTCAATCGCAGCCCTTTCGCTGAACCGGGCGATGTCGGACGCCTGAAGACCGATGTCCTGCGCGATTGCCTGGCCCGGGCCTGCCCCGACACCACAGTCACGGTGACCGAAGCCTTTTGCGGAGATGACACGCTGCCCCAGGTGGTTCCCGTTGAACCCGGCAGTCGCCCCGATCTGGTCATCGACGCCATCGACAGCCTCAACACCAAGGTCGGGCTGCTGGCCTGGTGCGTCGGCCACGATATCCCCGTGATCACGAGTTTAGGCGCGGCCGGTAAACGGGATGTGGGGATGGTGCGCACGGGCGATATCGCCGAATCGACCATCTGCCCTTTGGCCCGCAAGGTCCGGTCTCGTTTGAAGAGACGGGGGATCAAAGGCGCGATCCCGGCAATCTGGTCGATTGAAAAAGCCGCAGCCCATCGGCCGGACGCGCTCAATGAGGCCCGCGAGGCTGCGGACCCGGAAGAACCCGCTCCTTCGTACACGACCACTCGCGAACGTCACACCCTGGCCAGCCAGATGACCCTGCCCGGGGTTTTTGGCTATGGTCTTGCGGCCATTGCGCTGGACCTTCTTACAAAAGAGGATGGATCATGATAAGCTCAGGTCACTGCCTGGGGTTGGATTTCGGATCCTCGAGGATCCGGTAAAGGGATGATTTATGATGATCGGCCGTGAAATAGGCCACTATCGCATCCTTGAGAAACTTGGCGAGGGGGCCATGGGGGTCGTCTACAAGGCTGAAGACCTTTCCCTCCAGAGGATCGTGGCTCTCAAGTTCCTGCCGCCTCACATGGTCAGCAGCCAAGGGGCCAGAGATCGTTTGGTCCAGGAAGCTCGCGCCGCGGCGGTTCTGCGGCATGAAGCCATTTGCGCCGTTTTCGAGACCGGAACCACAGGTGATGATGCGTACATCGCCATGGAGTTCTGCGAGGGAGCAACCTTGCAGGACCGTTTGGGTGAGGAGCCGCTGGGGATTGATGAAACTCTTGATTTCGTTGTGCGTGTCGCCCGAGGTCTGGACCATGCCCACGCGGCCGGAGTTGTCCACCGCGATCTGAAACCCGGCAACATCATGATCACTCCTGGCCGTGGTCCCGTCCTGATGGACTTTGGCCTGGCGCGCAAGGAAACCGCGACCCGTCTGACTGTAGCCGGCACCGCCATGGGTACGGTGGCCTACATGTCACCTGAACAGGCCAACGGGCTCGAGGTCGACCATCGTACCGACATCTGGTCCTGCGGGGTGATGCTCTACGAGATGCTGGCCGGTGAGCTGCCATTCAAGGGCGACTTCGAGACGGCCGTCGTCTACGCCATTCTGAACCGTGATCCCGAACCCCTGGCGAAGGTGAACCCCGCAGTTCCTTTTGGTCTGGAAAAGATCGTGGATCGCTGTCTGGCGAAGGATCCGGCCAAACGCTTCCAGTCCGCGGGGGAACTTGCGGATGAATTGACGGCAATGCAGGAGGAAATCGCGCAGGGCCTCAAACCGGAACGGTTTTTGGGGCTTCGCCGATTATCACGCCGTCCCCGGGCCTTGGCCGCCATTGCTACAATAATGATGGTGACCGTGGCAGCGGCCATTTTCACGATCCAGGCGATGCGCGAAAAACCCATCGGTTCCCTGGCTGTCCTGCCTTTCGCGGACCTTTCGGGACTCGAGAATCAGGAATTCTTCGCCGAGGGGCTTACCGAACAGTTGATCACCGAACTGCAGATGCTCGGGGCGGGGTCCGATCTGCGGGTGATCGGCCGCACGTCGGTCATGAGGTATCGGGATTCGGATTTGTCCCTGCCCGAGATCGCCAAGGAATTGGATGTGGACGCCATCGTGGAAGCTTCGGTGAGGCGGGACGGGGACAGGATTTTTATGACGGCCAAGCTAATCAAGGCCAATCCGGAACGCCAGATTTGGGCTGATCAGTTCGAGCGTACTGAATCCGACATCCTCAAATTGACCGCCCAGGTCGCCGGGACCATCGGCCAGAAAATATCGTTGGGTGTTTCTTCCGAATCCCAGGAACGCCTGGACAAGATGCCTACCGTCGATCCCCGCGCCTACGAAATTTACCTTCAAGGTCGGCATTTGTTCAACCTGGTGACGTTGAGCAGTGTTCGCCGTGCCGCCCTTTTGTATGAAGAGGCCATCGCCCTGGACCCGGAATTTTCCCTGGCATACGCCCACCTGGCGGAAGCCTTATCAATGCTGGGTCAGATCGAGCCGCTGCGGCCGGAAGTGAACTACGCCAGATCCAATGCGGCGGCGGTGCGGGCTCTGGAAATCGACGAATCCAACGCGGCGGCGCATGCGGTCATGGCGGATATCCTGAAGACCGGGTCGCCTTTGGATTTCGAACTGGCGGACTGGCACTCGCAGCGTGCGTTGGAACTGAATCCCAGTAACATCACGGCTCTGCTGTATCGGCATCAATTCCTCGTGGACATGGGGAGGCTGGATGAGGGGCATGCCCTGTTGGAAAGGGCCCTAACCCTGGATCCCTATAGTCCTTTCCTGTGCGCCAACATGGTATTGGCGGGGGCGGATCGGGGAGATCTGGAAATGGCGAGGGAGTGGTATTCCCGTGCTCTCGAATTGGATCCCTCCAACTGGGCGGCACGGTGGTTCTGGGGCTCGGCCTTATTGGGGCAAAAACAGTATGAAGATGCAGCCCTCGTGCTCTCGGAAGCCAATGGCTTATTGTTTTCTGTGAAGGAAGGATCGCCTGAAGCCCTTCCCCAGCTGGTTGCGGCTCTGGCCGCCCTTGACCGGGTGGAGGAGATCGAAGCCCTTCATGCGGATCTCCGGGAAGCCGCGGGGATACGCTACATGCCTTCAATATTTTTCGCATTCATACAGGCGGCTCTGGGCAACGAGAAAAGGGCACTGGAAAATATGGAACAGGCATGGGCGGAAAATGATATCCGGGTGCTTTGGCACCTCAACGAAATCCAGGCGCTAATCTACCCGGAGGGCGACCTTTCACCTCGTTTCCTCGAATTGCGGGCCAAAATCGATGCCAAGACTTCGTGACCTGCGGATATGTTAGAATCCCACCTCGAACCCGAACCTGACCGCCATGGGCGGCAGGTAGGCCAAGGGCAGTCCGTAGGTGGGGTTGGGATCGATGTGGTTGCCATCATCATCCCTAGAGTTATAACTCCTTTGGTCGTAGTTCACAGGTGTACGTTGGCTGCCGATATGCAGCCAGTCCAGGATCAGCCGGGGTTCGACTTCCGAATCGCGCCATAACGGCACCGTGTAGGCCAGGCGCAGATTGAGATCCCACAGCGACGGCATGCGCCCCGCGGTACCCCAGGTGGGGTGCGTCCCCGCTGTACCCCGGGGCTGTATGAATACACGGTACAAATTGTCAAATATCGCTGCCCCGAATTCGTTCAGCGGCGTGCCGCTTTGCCAGGATGCGGTCACTCCTGCACTGAAATCACGGGTCAGATGGTAGGAGCCCAACAATTTCAATACATGGGTCCTATCGTTCGGCAGCAATCCGTCGCCATCTATGGTCTGCTCGAGAACATCGAAGGTGGGCCCCATGTTGGGCCAGCCGTCGCTGGAGATGTCCGCGGGGAACAGCCCGGGATAGTTGCCCTTGTTGGCCGACAACACATACGACAACAGGAAGTTGTACCTGTCCGTGGGAGCGTGTTCCAGGGTGAGTTCCAGGGCCCGGTAGGTCCGGGTCATCCTGGGAAACTCATCCAGGTCACCGTAGCCGGGATTGCCCCATGCGAATTCATATGTTTCCTCGTCGATAACCGAGTCCTCCAGCCCGTTCTGCAATTCACGGTAGACGCCCCGTAGGGTGACCTTGGCCTGAGAGCCGAACATTCTCGCGTAGCCCAGGGTGAGTTCGTCGAAGTGCTGTCCCTCTAGGTCCTGCTCCTCGGCGATCTCCGATTCGGCATCGATGATCACATTACCTCCGGAGGGATCCAGGCGGGGGTCGTGGTCATAATCGGTGATGCGCAAGACACTACCGGCGATGTAGAGACGGGATGGGGCGGTCAGGGCAAGATCCTGATAGAACCTCCCTGCCGACCCGAAAAATTGGCCCTTCCCGGAATTACCGGGCTGGAAAGTGAATCCGAGCCGAGGTTGCCACTGGTCGTAGAAACTTTGGGCCACATTGCCGTCCGAACCGATGAGATTCTGGCCATCCCAGCGCAGCCCAAGGTTGATTCGCAGGGATTCCCCAACCCGCCAACTGTCCTGCAAATATGCGGATACCAGGCGGCTTTTGAGCGTGCCCATAGTGGACAAGACCCATTCCGAATACACGTCGCCACCCCCGGCGTCGGACTTGCCGATAAACTCCCACTGGTCATTGATATCCCACGCCTGGTGGCGGTATTCGAGTCCGGCTTTGACGGTGTGGCGCTCCCCGAGCCAGGTTGTCGCCAATCCGGCGGCCGCGATCCTGGCCTGGTTGTCCAAACTCGATGGTCTTCCGCCGGACCAGATCCCCGTATCGTAGTCAATGAATAGAACATCGTTGGCGCCAGTTTCCGTCAGGGGGACGTCCTTGTCGTTGCGGGTGACCTGTGAAAGCCTCGACTCCAGGAGGAAGGAATCCCCCAGCCAATGCTTGCCGTTGAGAACGATGTTATACCCGCCACCGGTGGCCTCACGGAGGGCGGGGTCGGGATTGGCCAATTCGGTCGGAGTCCCCAACCAGGCGGGCAGGCTGCCCACCCCTTCGCTTCTTGTCGGATCGGCGAAAAAGGAAAGTTCGAGGTCGTTGTTCCCGTTCACACGCCAGTTCAGTTTCGAGGCGATGCGGTGGGTTGTGACCTCGTTGCCGTGGATCCCCGCCTCGGGTAGAGCAATCTCCTCCTCTGTGAAGGCGGGATTGTAGGCCAGCAGATACCACAGCTTGTCCTGCGAGATGGGGCCGCCGACGTTGAAACCGACATCGTACATCTTCAAATTTCCGGTGGACGGGTCCTCGATGCTTTGACGGGGTTCCGCCCTGAGTTGATCATTCGTGTAGAACCCGAAGGCCTGGCCTTGGAACCGGTTGGTGCCCGATAGCGTGATGACATCGACCACTCCGCCCAGCGAACCGCGGTATTCCGCTTCGTAGCCGCCAGATCGCACGCGGATTTCCCGTATGAAATTGTAAGGCAGATCGGTCGAGGCCTTGCCGACGGCCACATCGGTCACGTCAACTCCGTCGATGTAGTACTTGTTCTCGTAGCCGGTGCCGCCTGCGATGTTGATCTCATCGCCCAGGAAGCTCTGCTGGATGTGGGGCAGAAGCAGGGCCATGTTCCGGTAGCTGCGGTCCAGCGGCAGGTCGGAGTATTCCTCGGATCTCAGGTTGGCCCCGACCGTCGTCGAGACAGGATCGATGAGCGGACTACGGCCCGTTACGATCAGGTCTTCCGTTTCGTATATCGTGGCGTCCAACTGGATGACGCCGAGGTCGGTGTTCGTACCCAGGCTGACCCGGATGTCCTCGAAGATCACGATTTGATAACCGGAAAATTCGACGGTAATCCGGTAGGTTCCCACCGGCAATGCCGGAAGAATGAACCGGCCGCCTACTCCCGCGAAAACGGTGCGTCCACCCTGCAGGTTCGCTGAGGTGACAAATACTCCGGCGCCTGGAATGGGAGCGCCCTCCCCATCCTGGACGGTTCCCTCCAGCGATCCTGAAGTCTGTTGTCCAAGTGCCTGATACGCGGATAGAAGAATAATGGCCAGAATGATCAGCTTGATCGTGCGCATAGCCCCCCCCGTTACGACTAGGAATTCTGTTGTTCCAGACCGCGACCATATCAAAATGAGAAGAAGGAGTCAACTTGATACCAGCCCGCAGATTGCATCGCCCAATACCGGTATATAGGCCGGGAAAACAGGCCGATGCTGCGCTTGATCATCGACGAGGGCCTGTATATAGAATACCCTCTCACCCTGAAAAACCGCTTCATCGAAGGCGCACCGTTCCGGCGGAGGATTGATATGAGAATTTTTTGGATTGTAATGATTCCGGTCCTGCTGGCCCTGACCGCGGGCTGCGCCGAAAAGGAACCCCTGCTCGAAAACGAGCTAAAAACCGAGATCCGCGCGGTGATTCTCCAGAGCGAGGCCTGGTGGAACGACGGCAGCATCGAGGGTTACATGGGATCCTACTGGAAATCACCGGATCTGCGCTTCGCGAGCGGGGGGAAAGTCACCTTCGGCTGGCAAAAGACCCTCGATGGTTACCTGAAACGTTATCCCGATCGCGCCGCGATGGGACGCCTGACCTTCAGCGATCTGGACATCACCGTCCTGTCCCACGAATCAGCCCTGGTTTTCGGTGCTTGGGAGCTGGCCAGGGATAACGACCTGCCGCACGGCCTTTTCACCCTGTTGTTGCGCCGTTTCGACGGCGGGTGGCGGATCGTCCACGACCACACCTCCAGCAGGCTGTTGTAAAACTGGGCTCGGTCGCGCTGGCCGGCACTTGCGAGCAGACCGCGAAACCGAGGAGGAAGGCGATGCAGTAGCATCGTCGACGACGAGTGACAAGGAGATGCGACGCAAGTGCCGCCAGCCCTCCGGGTTCGGGCGGTGATCGGCCGTCTCCTTTGTTACTCCTCCTCCACGATGCGCATCGGCATCGCGTCGTCGTCGTGCCGCAAATCCAGCCGATCAGCGCTCCGAACGCGACCAGATCCAGTTTTTTAACAGCCTGCTGGTCGACCGCGTTGCAGGCGGCCGGCTGATTGAAATCTTCTTTTAATTCTGTCGTATAGTGATGGAGCCGCTGCCGGCGTCCAAAGTGACCTTGGCCGTCCCCGCACCGACGGTCATCTCCAGCTCATCCCGCTCGGCCACCGCCACGTCTGCCCCGTCCACCTTGTTGCGAACCGAACCGCTGCCCGTGTCGGCCAGGATCCTGGCGGAGGCGTCGGCGGGCAGGATGAGTTCGATACCGCCGCTACCGGTGTCGATGACGAATCTGCCGTCACCCATCCTGTCCAGCTGCAGAAAGACCGACCCGCTGCCCGTGTCGATCTTGGCCTTGTCGGCCTTGATGCCCTTTGCCTCAACGCGGCCGCTGCCCGTATCGACCAGCAAGTACTTGCAACTGACCGTTTCAAGCTCGACCGAACCGCTGCCCGTGTCCACCAGCACTTCGGCCCCCCGGCATTGGGACACCTGCACGCGGCCGCTGCCCGTGTCGATGTTGACATCGCCTTCGACACCCAGAGCCGTCACCCGGCCGCTGCCGGTGTCGGCCAGCAGGTCGCCCTTGAGCTTTTCCACCCTGATCGAACCGCTGTGAATGTCCAGGTTCACATCAGCCTCGACCCCTACCACCTGGATCTCTCCGACGCCGTGGCGGATTTCCAGGGCGCGCCGGGCGGGAACCTCGATGGTCACGTCGGCCCACAACTCCATACCGTTGCCCTTGCCCTTGACCGTGACTTTCTTGCCGCCGAAGCCGGAAAAAACCTTCTTCAGCCACGAACCGCCGGAATCGCTACTCTCGTGGAAGGTAATCGTCGCGCTGGAATTACTACCCAGGTCGGGATAGGTGTACCTGGTGTGGTCGTCCAGGGGAAACTTGATCGCCAGAGCGCTCTTGCTGCCGTCTTCAGTGACGAATTTCAGCAGGTCCTCCGTGGCGTCGTCCCCGCGGACGGTCACAAACACCTGGAACGCGTCTGACGAGCCCTCCTTCACCTCGATCCTGCCGATCATGTTGGACACCAGCAGTTCCTTGCCGGCAAAGGTGAATTCCCGCGTGAATTCGGCGGCTGGAGCCGCACCAGCCAGCAGGATGAAAAGAAGCAGGAACGCCATTGGCGCGGCGGGCGGAGCAAGACGGTGGGATTTCATGGGAAACCTCTCTGGACAAGGAAGGAGTGCCGATTCCCGTACTGAGGAATAATAGACGCATTTACCCTGTTCCTGGTTGCATGGAAAATCCACGGGAAGTGCCTGTCGCCAGTTCCCGTGACAATATTGAGGCTCCAAATCGGCGTACCATGCTGATCCTGTTTGATATCAAGACGGAGCGGTTTCCGGGAACTTGGAACGCCGGCCGGAATCGGCCTGGGCCAGCAGGATTCCCGCCAGCATCAGCACGCAGCCGATGATCCCCCGGGTCGACAGACCCTCGCTGAGCAACAGCCAGCCGCCGAGAGCGGCGAACACCGACTCGAAACTCAGGATGATCGCGGCATGGGCGGGTTGGGCGCGCCGCTGGGCCACCACCTGCAGCGTGTAGGCCACCGCCACGGACAGCAGGCCCGCATAGAGAATGGGCATCGCGGCGTTGCGCAGCGCCGCGAGGTCGATGGTCTCGAACAGGACCGCGCCGACGAGACTGAGAATCGACACCACGGTGAACTGGATCACCGCCAGTCGGACGGGAGCGACCCGGCGGGACAAACGCCCGATCACCAACACATGGGCAGCCCAGAACAGGGCGCTCAGCAGGACCAGACCGTCACCCGGGTCGATGCCCACGATTCCCCTGGCGCTGAGCAGGTACAGGCCGCCCGCAGCGGTCAAGGCCCCGGCCCAGACGAAACGTCCCGTCTTCTGACCCACCAGGATCCCCAGCAGGGGCACGAACACTACATAGAGCCCGGTGATGAATCCCGCCTTGCCGGCAGTCGTATACACCACCCCGTACTGCTGGAGGGTGGCGCCCATGAACAGGACCAGGCCGGCCACGATCCCGCCCTTGATTACGAGAGATCGATCACCCGTTTCAGCGGTCGTCATGTTCCCGGATCCTGTTTTACGGCCCCACATCAGCAGGGGAAACAGGGCGGCGGCACCGAGGGCGAACCTGATCCCGTTGAAGGTCAAAGGGCCCACGTAACGCATCCCCACGCGCTGGGCCACAAAGGCAAAACCCCAGATGACTGCCGTGAGCATGAGCAGGAGATTGGCGTTGCGCGAAGTCAATTTCATGCCACCACGATAACGGAGGGTTTACAGCGGAGCAAAGACTTCGGATCATTTACCCATGAAATCTTCTGATACGCTCCCGTCTCTGATTCCGGCCCCCGCCACCTGGCGGGCCGCCGGAGGGGTCTATTCCCTGGTTGATCTCGGCCGGATCACTGTGCGGGACGGTGGACGCGAACTGTTCGCTTTGGCCGAACGGGCCGCCGCCAGGCTGGCACCGGCCTTCGCTCGCACCATGCCCGTGCTGGTGGCGGGCGCCGGGGACACGCCCTCAGGATCACTTCTCTTGCGACAGGTTGCCGGATTGGCCCCGGAGCAATACGAGCTGCGGATCACCGGCGAAGGCATCGAAATTGCGGCCACGCACCACGCCGGCTTCCATCATGGAGTCACAACCCTGATCCAGCTTGCAATCAACGGGCAGGCCGGTGGAAAACCGGCTGCCCTGCCATGCGGCGATATTCATGACCAGCCGCGCTTCGAGTGGCGCGGCATGCTGCTGGATTGCGGACGGCGTTTCATGCCCGTGGAGTTCATCAAGGATCTTCTGGACAAGCTTGCCCTGTACAAATTCAACGTCCTGCACTGGCATCTGACCGAAGACCAGGGCTGGCGCCTGGTGGTTCCCGGTTATCCCCGGCTGACTGATACAGGCGCTTGGCGTACCGAAACGGACGGATCAATCCACGGCGGGTTCTACACCACCGCCGATGTGCGGGAAGTCGTGGACTACGCCGCAGAACGGTTCATCACGGTTGTGCCGGAGATCGAGATGCCGGGGCACTGCCTGGCCGCCCTGGCCGCCTATCCGGAATTATCCTGCACCGGCGGACCGTTTTCAGTCCCGACCCGGTGGGGCGTCTACGAAGACGTCCTGTGTCCCGGACGCGAGGAAGTCTTCCATTTCCTGGAAGAGGTGCTGACCCACGTCATGGCTTTGTTTCCCGGCCGCTACATCCACATCGGCGGGGACGAGGTGCCCAAGGACCGCTGGCGGGAATGCGAACATTGCCAGGCACGAATCAGGAACGAGGGCCTGGCCGACGAGTCCGCCTTACAAGGCTGGTTCACCGCCAGGATCGGAAATTTCCTCGCTGATCATGGGCGTCGCCTCATCGCCTGGGACGAGATTATGACGAGCATCGCCGCGAGCGGGAAGGGTGCCCCCGCCCGCATCGCCGTGCAGGCATGGAAGGGTCTGGACGAAGCTGCGACCGCCGCCAAGGCGGGGTACGACGTCGTCGTCTCTCCCACCACCCACACCTACTTCGACTACGATCCCGGCGTGCTCGACCTTCAGCAGGTGTACCATTTCCGGCCCGTTCCCCCTGATCTGGACGAGGCCGCCGCCCGCCGGATCCTGGGCGGTCAAGTGAACCTGTGGACCGAATACATTCCGCCCGAGCGGGTCGACGCCATGCTCTTTCCCCGCCTGACCGCCCTGGCCGAGGCCCTGTGGACCGGCGCAAAGGAACGGGATTTCGCCTCCTTCCTGGGTCGTCTCCACGATCATGGTTCCGTGCTGAACCATCTAGGCGTAAGGCCGGGCGTGGCGGCCCGACCCGTGATCATCTCCGGACGGTTTGACTCCGTCCGCGGCATCCACCGGCTGGATATCACCCTGGACCCCAGGGTTGGCGCAGCCCTGGCCGGCCGGGACCTCGCCGTGAGATATCTCATCCTGGAATCACCCCTGCCGCCCTCCTTCCACCCCGGCTTTCTGCCGGAAGACCAGGGCCTGCCCACAATCACGGTCGCCGATGATACGGCGCCCGAAATCCTGGAAATTCCTTCGGCCGCCCGTACGGGAGTGTCGTGGCTCGTGCAGGCCCGCCTGTTCGTCGATGACCGGCCCTACGGCGCCCCGGCATTACTCGAGATCAGCGGCCACACCGCGGTCGGGGCGAACATCGTACTCGTACATGAACCCGGTGAACGATATACCGGTGGAAGATCCGGCGGCCTGGTGGACGGTCTGCACGGTTCACGTTTCTTCCAGGACGGACTCTGGACCGGGTTCGAGGGCGAAGATCTGGACGCCACCCTGGATTTGGATCGCCTGCAGTGCCTCGATGGGGTGTCGGTCAGGTTCCTCCAGGATGTCAACGCCTGGATCATCCTGCCCCGGGAAGTCCGGTTTTCCGTGTCATCCGAGGGGATTCATTGGCGTGATGCCGGCACCATTTCCCACGAAGTATCGGACAAGATACAGGACAAGTTGGTGCACGAGTTCGCCGTAAACCTGGACGGCTGCGCGGTGCGATTCGTCAGGGTTCACGGGATCAGTCCCGCAGTATGTCCGGATTGGCACCCTGGGCGGGGGAAATCCTGCTGGCTCTGCGCAGATGAAATCGTGTGCCGGTAATCCAGCAGATCAGCGCTCCGAACGCGACCAGATCCAGTTTTTCAACAGCCTGCTGGATGTGATTTACCCTCGGAGACAATTTCAGAGGCATGGTCAATTCTCAATAAAAAGCGCCCGGGATGATGACCGGGCGCTTTTCATATACAGTGCTAAATCGTTGAACCCTACCGGTACAAGCCCTTCACGTTACCCCAGTTGGTATCTTCATTGTCCACGGGGTCACAGACCATGCAGGGAAAGTCTCCCGTCAGGTAACC
>CBDUYZ010000022.1:0-15936 GCA_965371575.1 uncultured bacterium | reverse complement strand
AGTAAGATTTGTAACCAGTTGTCATTGTTCGATTAACGTTGGGACAGTAGTGATATCAGGTCTGTCTTCTCATGGCCCGCAGTATCTTTTCCGGAGTGATGGGCAAATCCCGCACCCAAACACCGGTAGCTGCGTGTACCGCCGCGGCAATGGCCGCCGGCGGGGTATCGATACCGATCTCGCCCACCGACTTGGCCCCGAAAGGACCGGTGGGCTCGTTACTCTCGGCGAATTCCACGCGCAGGCGGGGAACGTCCGTGCGGGCGGGGATCCGGTAGCTGATCAGGTCGGCCGTTTGCAGCCGGCCCTGCGGTGAAACATGCACGTCCTCGAACATGGCCATGCCGATGCCCTGAACCAGGCCACCCTCCACCTGTACGCGTGCCAGATTTGGATTGATCGTCGTGCCGCAATCAACCACCGCGACGTAATCTTCCAGAGTGAATTCACCCGTCCGCAGGTCAACCTCCACCTCGGCCAGAGCGGCCATGTAGGGCGGGGGCGACTGCTCGCAGACGTACGACTCCGTCACGCACAGCTGCTGCTGGTTGCGGCTGTAGAACAATTCGGTGGAAAGGTCAGCCAGGGCAATTGACTCACCGTTTCGGGCACGAACCGTCTCGCCGTCAAAAGTCGTTTCTTCCGGCAGTGCCGACAGACGCCGTGCACCGGCCTCCAGGATCAGGTCACGCAGGGCCGTAGCCGCCTTGACGACCGCATGTCCCGAAACGTATGTCGTGCTCGACGCATAAGCCCCGGTGTCGAAAGGCGTCTGATCCGTATCCGAAGAGTAGACAATGATCTGATTGGTGGAAACACCAAGGACATCGGCCGCCATCTGCGCCAGGATCGTGTCACTGCCCGTTCCCAGATCCGTCGCACCGATCAGCAGATTAAAGCTGCCCTGGTCGTTCAGCTTCAAGGGGGCCGCGGCCATGTCGATGGCCGGGATCCCGCTGCCCTGCATGGCGATTGCCAAGCCCAACCCGCGGGCCCGGTCCGCGTCGACCAGCCGCCGAGGGGATTTTTCCGGCCAGCCGATCATTTCCAGGGCGCGCTCCAGACAGACGTCCAGCTTGCAGCTTTCGACGTTCATGGCGACCCCTGCGGTGCCTTCGCCCATGATGGCGAACACCGGCGAGGTTTCCCCCTCCCGGATCATGTTGATTCGCCGCAGTTCGGCCGGATCCAACGACAGCTCGATCGCCAGTTCGTTTAGTGTCGATTCCAGGGCGAAGTTGCCCTGGATGGCCCCATAGCCACGAAAGGCGCCGGCGGTGGGTTGATTCGTGTAGACCGTTTTGCCGCCGAAGCGAACCGCATCGACCCGGTTGTACAAGGGCAGCGTCTTGGCTCCCGCCACCATGAAGGTGGTTAGAGAGTGCTCGCCGTAGGCTCCGGTATCGGACAAAATCCTCAGATCGATTGCCCGTAGTTTGCCGCGGCGATCGGCGGCCAGGGTCACGTCGAGCCGCATGGCGTGCCGACAGCTGGTCGAGGTGAAAACCTCCTGGCGGGTGTAGATGAGCTTGGCGGCGCGGCCGGTACACAAGGTTACAAGGGCGGCGAAGAGTTCACCGGTAACCTGCTGCTTGCCGCCGAAGCCTCCCCCCACGCGTGGTTTGATCACCCGAATGCTCCCGAGCGGGCGCTCCAGGGCATCCGCAATGATTCGCCGTACGTGAAAGGGTGTCTGGGTGGACGTCAGTACGTTGAGACGATCGTGCAGATCCAGCCAGGTGGCAACCGAGTGCGGTTCGAGCGCCACATGCGCCTGGGCCTGGGTGTGGAACCGACGCTTGAGTACGACTTCGGCCTCAGCGGTAACCGCGTCCACGTCTCCCACCTGCATTTCATAGGCACTGGCGATATTCCGGGCAGGGTCGAAACCGATGGGGAACATTTCATGCGCTTCGGTTTCCGGATGAATGACCGAGGTGTGTCCTTCCGCCGACTCGAAATCAAGCACGGGATCGAGCACTTCGTAGTCCACCTCGATGGCTCGCAGTGCTGCGGCGGCGGCGTGGTCGCTTTCCGCTCCGACCACCGCGACATCATCTCCGACATGGCGTACGTACTCGTCCAGTACGAAACGGTCACGGGGCGAGGGTTCAGGGTATCCCTGGCCCGCCCGGGTAATGATCACACGAGGTACGTCCCGCCACGTCAATACGCAGGCGACCCCCGGCAAATTCAGCGCGGCGTCTGTACGGATATTCTTGATGCGGGCGAAAGCGTGAGGACTGCGGAGAACCTTCACCACAAGCGCATCGGCCGGCGCCAAATCATCCGTAAAGGCCGGCTTGCCCGTAACCAGGCCCATGCCGTCGATTTTGGGAATTGACCGGTTGATTTCCTTCACGAGGTGACCTCCAGAAAACTGCGGATGCCCCGCAACTGGGCGACATACCCGGTACACCGACAGAGGTTGCCCGCCAGGTAGTGTCGGATTTCCTCGTCATCCGGTATGTGGCCGGGGTCGAATTCCCGTTGCATGGCCAACACGGAAAGCACCAGGCCGGGGCTGCAGAAACCGCACTGATCGGCGCCTTCGCCCACCAGGTGCCCGCCGATCGCGCGGGCTTCGGTCGGTATGCCTTCCACCGTGGTTACACGGTGGCCTTCGATCCTGGCAGCCGGGAAACAGCAGGAGGCCGTCGGGCGGTCATCCACCAGAACCGTACAGACCCCGCAGGAGCCTGTCTCGCAGCCGCGCTTGACGCTCTTGTAACCGCTCCGGCGCAGGGCTTCGGTCAGCATCCCGTCCGGCTCCGCCTCGAGGGTCACTGTGTGACCGTTGATTTCACAGGTGATTTTCACGACAGCACCTCCTTCAGCACGCGTTCAACCAGGACCGGGCAGACCATCCGGCGGTATTCGGCGCTGGCCCGCTGGTCGTCGCCGAAGTCGAGTTCCGCGGCAGCCAGTTCGCCGGCCCGAGCGGCAACGGCCCGCCAATCCTCGTCTGAAGGGAGATCAGCCAAGTGAGCCATGGCGGCTATCGCCAGGCGGGCCCGGCCCGGGCGCGCGCCAACCGCCAGACGGACCCCGAAGTCACCCCTCACGGCGGCCACGGCCAGCAGCGCAAAGTCGTTTCGGCACCGTCGGACCGCCTGGAAGGAACCGCGGGCGTTGGAATTGGCCACAACCACCCGGGTGAGAATGTCGCGCCGGGGTCCTCCGCCACCCAGATAATCCGTAAAAGACACCCGGCCGGCGCTATGGAACTCGACCTCGGCGTCCATGGCCAGCAGCGCACAGTTCAGGTGGGAGAAGCCGTACCGACCCACGACCGTACCTCCGACCGTGAAAATGTTCCGCATCTGCACACCTGCGATGTCTCGTACAGATCTGGCGATCAAACCGTCGCAGGACGCCAGGATGTGCGGGTCGGTTTCCACCTGGCGGTAGGTCGCCATAGCCCCGATCTCCAGGCGGTTTCCCGTCCGGCGTATGAAGTCCAGACCCGTTTCGAAAAGGTCAACCGCCAATTCCACTTTGCGTCCGCTCAAGTGCAACCAGGCGCCGCCTCCGACGATGGCGGCCTTTTCGTGCCCGTTGAGTAATGTCCAGGCTTCGTCGACCGAGCGGGGCTTGGCGTATTTCTCGATTTTCATGCATCAACCTTTCTCGTCCGGATGCTTGTTGCCGGACTTCCATGCCATCTTGGTCAGGAAATACCTGATCAACCGCAGCGTTACCTTCCTGCGATAGGTTGCGGTTGAGCGCTGATCATCGATCGGCGCCAGTAGGTCGTCGTATCCCTTCATGATCTGCGGCCATAGCTGGTGGACTTCAGCCGCTGTACGACCGATCAGAATTTCCTCCATGGCCCGTGAACGCACTACCGTGGGCGCTATCGCTCCCATGGCCAGACGCAGATCATCCAGAATCCCGTCGCGGACCGTGGCCTGGGCCGCCAGGGAAAGCTTGGCCAATGCCGAAGAGCGGCGCGTCGCCACCTTGTGGTACCAAGCCGAGGTGACTTCGCATTCGGGTATATTTATGGCCGTGAGAATCTCTTCGTCGCGTAGGTCAGTCCGGCCGGGGCCGACGATGAATTCGGCCAGTTTCAGGTCACGCGCACCGTGGACACTTTGCAGGGTCACGGTAGCTTCGCACACATAAAGCGGCGGTAGGGAGTCTCCGGCCGGGGAGGCGTGGCAGATGTTGCCGCCCAGGGTGGCGGTGTTCCTCACAGCCGGCGAAGCCATCATCTCAGCCGCTTGCCGCAGCAGATACGGCACCCGTAAATCTTCCTGAACCTCACTCAGGGTCGTTGTGGCGCCGATTTTCAGCAGTCCGTCCTCGTCGCTGATACCGCGGCATTCCGGTAAATGGCCGATGAAGAGCACCGGTCGTTGGAAATCAGGCAACAAGTTCATGCCGCGCCGCCGGGTCGCCATCAGGTCGGTGCCGCCGGCATAGGTAATGACCGGCTCGGCCAGCCGGATCCGCAAGGCCTCCTCCAGGGTAGCGGGGCAATAACTTCTTACCACAATCCCTTCCCCTGTCTGGCCGCGAGTTCCACTGCTCTGACGATCATGTTGTAGCCTGTGCAGCGACAAAGATTGCCTGACAGGGCCAGTCGGATCTCCTCCGGCTGCGGTCGGCTGTTGCGCTGCAGGAGGGCTTCACAGGCCATGATCATGCCCGGGATGCAGAAACCGCATTGCACCGCACCGGCCTTGCCGAACGCATCCTGTAGGACCGCGAAGCGATCGGTCCGGCGGTAGCCGTCGATGGTGACGATCCGGCGGCCGGAAACCTGGCCGACTGTCATCAGGCATGAATTGACCAGACGGCCGTCGAGTAGAACCGAGCAAGCGCCGCACTCGCCCTGGCCGCAGCCCTCCTTGACGCCCGTCAGACCGGCGTCCTCACGCAGGAGATCCAAAAGGCGTCGCGTCGGTTCGCAGTCAAAGTCCCGTTGTTCACCGTCCAGCATCAAGGTAAATTTCACGACGGGTTCTCCAGCAGTTCCAGCACGTGTTCAGGACGTATCGGCAGCTCGGTCACCGTAACCCCCAGAGCGTGACTGACAGCGGAGGCGAGCGCCACCGGCGCTCCCAGGAAGGTCACTTCCCCTGCTCCCTTGGCGCCAAAGGGGCCCACCGCGGAGGGGTTGTCAAACAGCTCGCTGATGATCGGGGGGGCGTCGCAGGCCGTCGGGATCGTATAGTCGGTCAACGTGCCCTGGCGCAGCCGTCCGTCCGATTTTTCCAGCACTTCCAGTGAGGCCCAGCCCAAGCCCTGCAGAATGCCGCCGTCCACCTGGCCCTGAACTATCATTTCATCGATGGGTGTGCCGACGTCGTGTACCGCCCAGACCTTCTCGACGGCAATGGCGCCGGTCAACGGGTCGATGGCCACCTGCAGGGCCACCGCGCCCCAGGAGTACTCGGGATAGGCGTCGCCGGTGAAGGTCTCGTTGTCCCATTGAATGTAGGCGGGTTGTTCGTAGTCCTTTTCGACGATGATCTCGCCGGTCTCACCCTGCCGCTGTTTCAATTCCTCCGCGGCCCTTTCGATCAGCTTTCCTACGACCATGATGGAGCGTGACGCAACGGTCGGCCCGGAGTTGGGCACACGATCCGTATCGGGGTTGGCATATTCAACGTCGCCGAGTGGGATCTCCAGAACCTGGGCCACGATCTTGCGCAATGTCGTTTGCAGACCCTGGCCCATTTCAACGTTGGAAACGAAAATCTCCACCCGGCCCGCGGCATCCCTCAGCAGCTTCACCCGGGATTTGATCACATCCTGTTCGGCACTGCCGGTGAAGCCAGCTCCATGCAGGACCAGGGCCTGACCGATGCCGCGCCGCGGCGTGGAATCTTCGGTGGCGATCGGGTCGCCGGGAATACGTCCAAACGCCTCGAATTTTTCATCGAAATCGGACAGCGTTTTCAAGCGGTCCGTAATACGATCGATGACGACCTGGCTGTGATAGGTGCCGCCGGTGGCGGTTCGGTCGCCGGAACCCACGAGGTAGCGCTGCTTGTATGACAGGGGGGGGATGCCCAGTTCCCGGGCCACCCGTTCCATGTGCATTTCCACCGCGAAGATCCCCTGCGGTCCGCCAAAGCCCCGGAAAGCCCCGGAGACGACGGTGTTCGTCGCAAACACCTGACCCCGACATTGGATGTTAGGGATGCGGTAGACGCCGCCGGCTACGAACATCGCCCTTTGCAACACCACCGGCGACAGACCGGTATAGGCGCCGCCGTCGAGGGTGACGTCGAACTCCATGGCCGTGGGTTTACCAGTCGTATCATGGGAGGTGCGCACACGAATTCGCGACGGGTGACGTTTGCAGGTCGCCAGGATATCCTCGTCCCGCTCCAGGACAAGCAACACCGGCGCGCCCGTGACCATGGCGGCCACGGCGGTCTGACAGGCCAGGACCGACGGATAATCCTCCTTGCCGCCGAACGCACCACCGGTGGTGGTCTGCACCACCTGCACCTTGTCAAGCGCCAGGCCGAGTGCCCTGTGAACCGCCCGCTGCACAAAAAACGGGCACTGCATGGATCCCTGCAACGTGATGCCGTCAGGCCGGGGGATGGCCAGCATCCCCTGGGGCTCGAGGTAGATGTGCTCCTGACTGCCGGTTCTGTACTCGCCGGAAATGATGCGGTCGGCCGCGGCGAAGGCTGCTGCGGGATCGCCGGTGGTAAAACTGAAGTGGGCCTGTCGGGTGGCGCCGGGATCGTCAAGGGTCAACACAGGGGGCAGATCCTCATACGAGACGGTTACCCCGGCGATGATGTCCGCAACGACCTCGACATCAGGACCGACCACCAGCAGGATGGGCTCGCCGATGTGCCCGACTACCTTGTCGGCGAAGACCGGCCAATCATCCACCAGGAAGCTCACGACGTTCAATCCGGGAACATCGTCAGCCGAAACGACACGGTATCCTGCGGGCAGCGGGGGTAAGAAAATGTCGGTCAAACGCGCCCGCGGTCGTTCCGAGCGCAGGACACGACCATGGAGCATACCTGCACAGGGCAGGTCCGTCAAAAACCGGGCTTGACCGGATGTTTTTGCGCGGTTGTCCACCCGCTCCACTGCCTGGCTGATCAAACTTCCCACCTGATGCTTCCTTCCTCAGTACTGTCGCGTCCGATTAAATCAGGACGGTTGATATTTTGGAAGATTATATGGTGGCCATTCAATACCACCGGCCTGGATTTGTTTGGCTGGTCGACCCATTAATCCACCGGTTCCTCCAGGGTCACGGTGCCGGCGGTGAGCTCGGCCAAGGCACCGGCAAACCCGCGCCAGACGGAATGGGGGAGCCAGATGCGCCACGTCACTTCCTGACCGTATTGTTGATCCAGCAGCTTGCCGCCCCGCGATTCCAACAGGTGTCCAATGGTCTTATCCCTGGCGTAGGGGAATCTCAGGACGAATTCCCGACCCAGGTGTACTTTCCGCAGACCGGCCTCGGCCAAGGCCATCGCTCCGGCTTGGCCGTAGGCCCGGGCCAATCCTCCGGTGCCCAGCTTGATGCCCCCGAAATATCGAACCACGATTACCAGGACATCGGTCAGTTCCAGCTTGCCGATGGCCGCGAGAATGGGTTCTCCGGCCGTTCCGGACGGCTCGCCGTCGTCACTTTTTCGGGTGGTCGTTTCCCGTCCTACACCCAACTTGTAGCCGTAGCAGACGTGTCGTGCGTCGTGGTAGCGCCGGGTGGTCTCGTCCAGGTAGGTCTTTGCATCCTGCTCGGTTCCGACGGGAAAGGCCAAGGCCAGGAAACGGGACCGTTGCGTCTTCAACTCGGTTTCCGCCGTGCCTGCCAGGGTGCGGAAACTGTCGGGAGCATTCTTTCCGATTGGCTTGTCGGTGGAGTGCTTCACATTTTGTCCGTTTCCGCAGCAGGTGCACGGTTTTCAGCCATGACGAGGGTCGGTAGGGGAATTAACCACCCTCGTGAGCCAACTCGAGTCATCATATATTCTATTGTATTTATTGGCAAGCATTTGCCTGACAGCGCGTGAGCTTCTGGTGGCACTGACCTTGCAAGGTGACTCCGGTCGGACACCCGGTCCGGTTCGTACATCTTGATGGCGGGAGTCGGAGTTTGTAGGCACACAGGGAACCACTAGCGGGAAAGCAGGGCGGCCGGGTCCGAATCAAGGCCCTGGCCCTCCTGACCGCCTGGACCCTGGTGGCCGGGCTGCCCGCCGCGGTGGTCGCCCAGTTGGCGGAGGGAAATTCACGTCTGGAACCACCACGTTCCCAGTTGGGTCAGCCCTTCGAGAACCCGGTCTTCCTGGCCGGGCATTTGACCTACGGGGGCGGCTTCCAGAAGCAGCCTGGAGACCAAGGGTACGGGGGCGCCTTGATATTCCGGCCAGGGTCTCCGGTCAACATCTTCGACGGCTTGCTGAACTAGAGGGCCGGGATGGTTGTCCAGGTGGACTACCTCCAGATTCCCGACGGCGGGGACATAACCTCTGCGGATTTAATCATGCGCCGGTATTTCAACAACCGGGGTGACCGGAAAACCGAGGTCAATCTCTTTCGCGGCCTCGGATCCGGTGTCAGCGACATCGTCCGTCCTCGCTAGGATGACATAGCGGCCGGAGATCACTGGTCCATCCTGGTCGAAGCCGGCCAGGAATGGTTCTTCAAACCCACCCACATGTTCTATTTGAAAGCCCAGTACCGCTGGCTGATCAATGCCGGACGGACCTACCGGATCTGGTCGGTCCATGTCGGCGCGGGTCTCGCCTGGCCCTGACACGGATTATTCTGCTCGGCGCCACGGTGGCATCGAAATACATGACCCAGACATCCGCTTGAGCTATATTGATCGGGTCACCCCATGATAAACCCGCCGTGACCTGTCAGGCCCCAGGCCCGGCACGGCATTCCGCACCGAGGTTTTCCATGATGATTTCACGCGCTGCGCTTGCGGCCGCCCGGTTGGCCGGGGCCAGGCATGTTTTTATGTTGACCGTTCTGGGGCTGGCCGTCTTTCTGTGGTTCGGACCGGGATCGGTTCTGGCTCAGGGGGAATTGACCTACTCGGATTACCGCACCCTGTCCTGGGCTGCTGACCGCATCAGCCATGTCGCGAAGTTCGAGCCACTCCACGGGGAGGAGGGTATGTTCTTCGTGATAGCCGAGCGGTTCGGAACTGTCCAGGTCTCCAAGATGGACGGCCAGGGCGTACACAGAATCTGGAAAAGTCTCCAGTTGAGCGGTATCCCGGACGAGGTCATCACGGCCGATCTGGACGGCGACTCCCTCGATGACAGCATCCTCTGCCGGACCAGCAACGGCAAGGTCTATGTCTGGAGCATGGACGGGTACGCACTGCTGTGGGAATCCCTGCCCGGCGAATATCAGGTGGTGTCCTGCTTCACCACCGCCAACATGGACGAGGACCCGGCCAGCGAGATCGTCATGGTGGCCGACAACCGCATCGTCTACGTGGACGGCGTCAACTTCACCAAGAGCTTCACCAGCATCAATGAGTATCCCGCCACACAGGTGCGGTGCGGGGACGTGGACGGTGATGGCCGCATGGAAGTCGTCCTGAACACCGGCCAGGTGGTGGATTCGGTGTCAGGTGATATCGAGTGGGAAGATGAACCGTTCTTCGGCAAGATCGAACTGTTGGATATCAACGGGGACGGAACACCCGAAATCCTGACCGAGAATCCCGGCAACGGTCCCATGAAGGTTTTCGATGCTGCTCACCGCTTCGAGGTGCGCTTTCAGTAGGACGCTACGCTCCCCGCGTCGCGGGCAGAAAAATCCGGGTCAACGAATGCTCGTCATGAGTTCGAGCATGTCTTCGGCGGATTTGAAACCTACGGACCGGCCGTGGAGAACCTCGCCGCGGCTGTCGATGAAGATGACCCGAGGCAGACCGGGAACCTTGAATTCCCCCTTGATGGAGGTCATCTCGGCATCGTCGGGCGCGGTCGCATCTACCTTGATGGTCACGAACCGCTGGGCCTCGGCCACCACAGCAGGTACGTTCCAGACTAGTTTATCGAGCTTCTTGCAGTAAACGCACCACTGGGCCCAGAAATCGATCATCACCGGTTGGCCTTCGGCTTTGGCTTTCGCACGCTTGCCGTCGAGGAAGGCCTGCACGTCATCGCCGGTGTGGATCTTGGTCCACTGGATCTTGTCCGGCAGTGGTTCGGCAGGCGGGTCCGCGACCGTGGCCGAAGCGGCGGTCGGTCCTTCCCCTGCAGACGTCATACGGGCTTCAACCTCCGGACTGGCGGCGGTGCCCGTGAGGGGGGAGGGCATCATGAAACCGTGTTGCACGAAGGAGCCACCCAGGAAATAGAGGCCGGCCACGAAGACGACCAGTCCCAGGCCCTTGAGCGTGCGGGACCACCATCCGGCCTCGGGCGGCAGCGAATCGAAAGCTCCCATGAATACCGCGGTCAGGATGGTTGCCACTCCGACAAGGGGATAGAAGATGTGTGCGGGCAGGACGCTGCCGGGACGGACGAAATAGAAAGCCATGGCCAGCAGCAGCAGGCCCATGCCCTTCTTGACGGTTTCCATCCAGCCTCCGCTCTGGGGCATGGAGCCCAGCAGGGCGGGGAAGGTTCCGACCCCGATCAGCAACAGGCCCATGCCGATCCCGAAGGTGAACAGGGAAATGAAACCCAGGACCCAGTCGCCCGTGGTAGCCACCCAGACCAGCAGGGCTGCGAGAAAGGGACCCACGCAAGGCGAGGCCACCAGACCGGCCACCAGGCCCATGGCGAACACGCCGATCAGCCCGACGCGGGTACCGGCGCCAGGGCCCTGAAGCCGATCCCGCAGAAAAGCCGGTGCCTGGAGCTCGAAGGCCCCGAACATGCTGAAGGAAAGGGCCAGCAGGAGAAGGGCGATGGGTACCAGGACAACTGGGCTTTGCATGAAGGCGGTGATGCCGCTGAAGACCGTGGCGCTCAGGGCCCCCATGACGGCATAGACCAATGCCATGCCTACCACATAGGTGACGGACAGGACCAGGCCGTGTGCGGCCCCTTTTTCCTGGCTCTGTGCGCCGATCACGGCCAGGGTGATGGGTATCATGGGATAGATGCAGGGCGAGAGGCTCATCAACAGGCCGAATCCGAAGACCAGGACCAGGAAGAAGCCGATGCCCTTGCGCTCGATGAAAGCGCTGATCTTGTCAGCGGACCAATCGTCACCGTAATCGACATTTATGGCCCCGGTCCACCGGGCCGTCTCGGTGGTGCCCGCGGAGGTCCTGGCGGTTATGGTGATGATCAGATCCGCCGTGAATGGTTCCACCTCCGGTCCCACGGGAGCAGCCCATTCGAACTTGGCTGTATCACGGTAGGCGGCTGGATCGGGCCCGGGAGTTGAAAGGGGCTTTACCGGGTAGGGGGCGCCGAAAAATCCGGGGCTATTTTTCGTGGAGACATCAATCACCAGGCCGTCGATCAGGATCATCTCCCCTGGCGAGGGGACGACCTCAATCTCAAGAACCAGATCCTTGCCGATTTCGGCGGTTTCACCCTGTGCGACAACATTGATCTCGACGGCTCCTGCAGATGCTCCCGGCACGGGAGCGGCAAAGGTCAGAAGGAGACCCAGCAAGGGGACGGCGTAGCTTCGGCGGGCAAATTCCATGTTTCAGTGGACCTCGTTAGGGGGTTGTCACCATGGTTCCCTCTGCGGGGACGGTGACGGGGACGGATTCATGGTTGGTACAATACGAATATTTATGCGTTAGACAAGACTTGTGTTCCGTCCCGGCGGGACGAAAGTTGCATATGGCGGAACTTATTGCCATTTTATTTGTGTCTGCCGGAGCGGGGCTGCGTTCGTAGCCCCGCCCGTGCATGGCGAACCCGGCCTCAGCAGCCTGTTCTCGAATAGAACTATTATCGGAAGGATCTGCAGTGAGCAGAAAGACCGTCTTGTACGCTTCAATGATGATTATCGCCCTGGGGATGTTTGCCTTTTCCAGCTGTGGGAGCGATGCGGATAACAGCGAATCAGTCGGCGGCAAAACCGGCAGCGACGTGCAGGCTGCGGCGCCTGCCCCGGCAAGCAAAGGCAGCCAGGCCCCCGATTTCACCCTCAAGAGAATCGAGGGTGGCGAGCTGCAGCTTTCCAGCCTGCGCGGCAAGGCAGTCGTCGTCGATTTCTGGGACACCTGGTGTCCGCCCTGCATCAAGGCCCTGCCCCACTTGCAGGAACTGAGCGAGACCTACAGCGACGATCTGGTCGTCGTGGGTGTGGCCATGGGCCGCGAAGGCGAGGAGAAGGTCCGGGCCTTCGTCAAGAAACACGGGCTCACCTTTACGATGGTCCTGTTCGACAATGATCCGCAGCTCATCAGTGATTTCGGGGGGATCCAGAGCATTCCCACAACTTTCCTGATCGACGGTGATGGCGTCATCCGGGAGAAATGGGTGGGCGCCTTCGGCAAGGCAGAATACGAAAGGGCCATCAGGAGCGTTATCGGATCCTGACACCCGTTTCAGGTGACCCGGTGGCCGGGCGGTGCGTCCGGCCACTGTTGTTCACCGGAGGGAATGGCATGCAATCGCTTGTCCTGGTGGGAATCGCTGGTGCCGCTGGAGCGGTGTCCCGCTATGCGGTCGGTCTTCTGGCCGTGAGGTCACTCGGTGACCACTTCGCTTTCGGGACGCTCCTGGTCAATGTCCTGGGCTGTCTGGCCCTGGGTTTCCTGCTGGAACTGGATCGGGGTACGGCCCTGGTCACAAATCCGGTGCGGATGCTGCTTGCCGTCGGATTCCTGGGCGCCTTTACCACCTTTTCCACCTTCGGCTACGAGACCCTGCGCTACCTGCAGGAGGGAGCCTCACACCTGGCTCTGCTCAACATCTCGGCCAATCTCGTGCTGGGTCTCGGCGCGGTTTGGTTGGGATTCATGTCCGCTCGCCTGGCGCTGCCTACCGGCTGATTTCATGGATTCACTGAGGTCGGGATTGGCTCGTGGGCAGGAAAATACCCCTGGCTATGGTGGTAACCGTTAGCCAGGGGTCAGAGGGCGTGTGTCATTTTCTCAACCACCAAAAGAGATCAATTAAAGACAAGCCGACCAGAAAAAATGTTTCATGCGCCATGCCGATCCCCCCTTTCCGTGTCTGGGGTGAAGCGATGCGGACTTATAGGGAATCGACCGGAAGCCTGCAGTACTTGAGGGAATATTCACACTTGTGAAACCCCTGATCATCGGCCGGGTCCACACAAGCTTAAGCAAGAAGGGGGCCGGAGCTTGAAAATTATTCCAAGTTCTTTATTTCCAGTATAATTGCGGTTTTATCATCTGATTTCTCTTCACCACCAAAAGCATTAACGGCGGAAAAAATCTTATCGATCAGGAGCGATGGAGAAGATTCTATGTTGGCCGACACCAGATCCAGAAGGCGTCCCGAATCGAAGAAATCACCGAACGTATTCTGTTCCTCGGTCAGGCCGTCGGTGAACAGGAACAGCCGGTCGCCCGGTTCCAGCGTCAGGGCGCCCTCCCGGTAGTGTTGTGCGGTTTCCACACCGAGCACAGGCCCGCCTTTCTTCAGTTTTTGAAGGTAGAAGTTCCGGGGCCGGAACAGGACCGGGGGATCCATGCCGGCATTGCAATAGTGGAGGACTCCGGTGGTGGGGTCCCAGATCCCGAAGAACAGGCAGATGAAATTACCGCCCGATACCAGGGAGGCCACAACGGGGCTGAGTCGGTCCATGACTGCCTTGGGGCCGGTCCCGGCCTTGGCCTCCCGGCGAAATGCCACCACCAGTGAGGTCATCATCAGGGCGGCGGGAATGCCTTTGCCTGACACGTCGGCGATGGCGAGACCCAGGGTTCCATCCTCGAGCTGGAAGTAGTCGAAATAATCGCCTCCCACCATGCGGCAGGGCTCGTTGCGGCCGCAGATGTTGAACAAGTCGGTGTTCAGAGGGCCGGTAGGCAGCAGGCGGGTCTGGATGTCCCGGGCCACCTCGAGTTCGGTCTCCAGGCGCTTGCGGCGCAGGCTTTCCTGATAGAGTTGCCGGCTCTCGATGAGGGAGGCGGCTTGGACTGCAAGGGCCCGGAGATTTGCGAGGTCCTCCTGGCTGTAGAGTGCGCCGCTGCTCTTGGGACCGAAGGTCAGGAATCCGAGCAGCCGGTTGCCGGCGATCATGGGCACGAGCAGCGCGGCTTTGATCCTGGTCAAGACCTTGAGCGACTCGGAGTCCGTGTCCCCGGCGAAAAGATAGTCCTCCAACTCCTCGGTGAACACCGGTCGGCGGAGCCGGTTCAACAGGATGGCCAGTCCACTGTCACTATCCAGGGACGAATCACTTTCGAGGTGAACCGTCCCCGCGGGATCGGGGTGTACGGCGCCGTTCAAACCGGGCGCCGGGCCGTCCGCCAGGCGCGGTCGGTAGGGACCCTGCCCGTCGCCGGGGGACAGGAAAAGGGCGATGCCGGTTGGCCGAAACAGGTCGCCGAGACTGGCCAGAAGGGTCTGGATGACCTCCTCGGGGTCGATCAGACCGGTCAAGCGGTCCGCCAGACGGGTCATGGCCCGTCGGTTGGCGCGGCGGGCGGGATAGAAGGCGTTGTCGATCATGCCCTGGATCCACCGCCGCAGCGGCAGGATGGCCAGGCTGCTGCCGGCCATCACCACCAGGAGTACCCGGTAAGTCTCGACCTTGAAGACCTGAGCAAGGAATTCGCCCAGCCCGAGCACGATCACGAAGTAGATCAGCAGGACCAGGAGAGTGAGCAGTCCGTAGGTCAGGCTGGCGCGGACGACGAAGGCCGTGTCCAGAGCTCCGTAGCGCAGGATGGCCAATCCGAAGCTGGCCGGAACCAGCAGAAGGGAAAAAGCCAGATACTGCCAGTGGGGGAGAGAGTATCCGAGTGGCAGATTCTCCAGGAGCATGCTCACAAAAAACGGGGTCAACCCGCATACGAGTCCCAGCAGGATGACCTTTAGCTTCGTCTGCTGGATGGGACGGTCACGACGCATGATCCGGCGGGCGAAAATGACCAGCCCCGCCAGGAAATAGCCCAGGAGATAGAGCAGGGAAACGATCGCCAAGATTCCTTCGAGGAAACCGCCGGGCGGGGGATTCAGGAAGAACAGCCAGACAAAAATTCCGAAGAGTACGTAACCCGGCACCAGCAGCAAGCGAAGCCGCATTCTTTCCCGGGCCAGTTTGTTGCGTGGGCTGGGGAACTGGAGGAAGAACCTCAGGAAATACGCGGGCAACAGCAGTTGGAACAGGTAACGGATCAATTCCTTGGCGGTCATGTAGTCCGCGCTGGTGTGATCGGGGACATCCAGCAGGAAGAAGGCGAAGATGAAGCACAGGGAGAAGAAGTTCCGTGCCACCGGGTCGCGCCGCCGCAGAAGGACCCAGAACCCGATCATCAGGAAGGCAAGGCCGGATACCCAGAGGCCGTAGCTGCGGATCATCCAGGCACGGCGCGGGGCGGTCGGTACGATGGTCAACAGATGCGTGGTGTGCCCCCGGCTGATTTCGATGGGCAGGGGTGTCAGGTCGTAGCGGGTGGCCAGGGCGGCGTAGTAGGCCGGCATGTTGATGGCCGTTCGCCCAGCCACGGCCAGAATGATGTCCCCCTTGCGCAGCTCCGCTTGCGCCGCTGGTCCTTCCGAAACGACTTCGACGACCTCCAGGCGACGGACGGAGAATCCGAAATCGGGTTTTTGGGCGATATGAAGGGTGACCGGAAGCGTAAGGATCATCAGCAGCGGTGCCAGCAGATACAAGCCCAGCAGACGGGTCATCCGTTCGAAGGTGGATTCACTATATATGGCCAAGTAGCGCATGCAGAAGCCCCAAGGTTGCAGAATCCCTGATCGTGCGGAGATATTACCACATTGCTCCGGCCCGGGACAGATGTTAGATTCCGCATTCCCAGTTGCTTCACCGGACTGGTTCGAGTGCTTCGAC
>CBDUYZ010000021.1:0-16151 GCA_965371575.1 uncultured bacterium | reverse complement strand
GGGCACGATTTTTCCGGATCGGGTCACGGTCACCTCATGGGTTCTGCATCATCAGCCGGGCGGCATATTCGGAACCGGATCTTTGCAACAGCCACAGTTGCCGGACATTGCCGATTTGGATCTCAAGCGTGTGCCGGCCCGCCAGGGCGGGCAGACCCGGACCCCTTGCTGAATCTAGGGGCTGGGACCCGGCGGAGAAATGGTCGGTTGTATCGGCTGTGATCTCCCGGACCGGAACGGGGGACCAGGAGAGATTCCCGTCGAGTTCCGCCCAGTCCACTGCGGTGGGGTCCGGAGCGCCGGGGAGGTCGGCGATGATTGCGGCCACGTCCAGGGTGGGCACGAGACGGGTTTCCTTTTCGAACAGTGAGGCGATGGAAAGCAGCACCGCCCGGGCTTCGGCCCTCTGCCATCCCCGCTGCGACAGGCGCATTTCCTGCCGAGGGTACTGCGGTCCGGGCAAGCGCACTTCCAGGGCGGGACAAGCGGTGTGGCGCAGCAGGTAGTCATATGAGGGCGTCACGGCCAGGGAGTCTGCCGGGGCTGTCAGGCCTGCCGCGCCCAGCAGGAAAAGCTCGGCCCACCGTCGGCCGGTTTCACTGCCCGGATGATGGCTGGCAGTCAGAAGGTTCGGCTGGCGGCTGCGCCCGATGGTGAGAAAGAAATCAGCACCGACCCTGCCGGCCAGACGGACCTTGTCCTCGGCCGGAATGGTTGTTTCGCCCCGTCGGGTCAGATGTACCACGGCTCCGCATCCTTCGAGCAGACCCTGGGCCAGCCGGGCGGTTTCCAGATTCAGCGTGGCGCCGCGCATGCCCAGCGGGCCGGCGCCGTCGGCGTCGTTGCCGCCGCCCGCTGGATCCAGCACGATGATCTTGCCTTGCAGACCAGGCACGATGGGCTCCGTACGCCAATTCCGGTGGCCGGCGGTGACGGTGCGGGCTGTATCGGGGTTGGCGGGATCCGGATCGACCAGGGGCAGAACGCCCGGCGCTACCACCCAGACCGGGCGGCCGGGTTCGTAGGGAATCAACTCCACCTTCTGATCGGCCATTCCGGTCGGCAGGCCATCGGGTAGCCAATTACGGAGAGACCAGGGTCCGGTCGGCGTCCCGTCGGTACCGGACAGCAAGCGCCAGCGCCAGGGATGAGGGAGCTCAGCGATGGTGATTTCGCAGGGCAGGGTCGGATTTTTCGGAGAGTTGGCACGAAACAGAACTTCAGTGGGACTCTTTGCGGGGACAGGCAGCAGGGCTGCGCCTGACGACCCGCCATCAATGGACAAGGCCAAATCCGGGGAAAACACGAACCTGCCAGCCGGCAGGGGCGCATTGCCCGGCACGCTCCAGCGGACGGCCATGGTCGAGTTGTCAGCGCCGTCCCGGGTTTCGGGAAAGAGCATGAGCTTCACCCGCTGGGCTGGCGCGGGCACCAGTACGGTGCGGCGGACAGGGGTCGCGCGTCCCAGGAGATTTCGTCCCCCCAGTTCCAGGACGGCGGGCAGCTCCAGGTTCGGGTCGGCGAGATACCAGTTGACGGTGTGACCCTGTCCTGTGACATGGAACGGGACCTGGCGGCCGTCGAGGGTCAGGTGAAAAGTGCCCGGATCAGGGCCCGGGCCCGGATCACGCAGGGAGTCCTCGCTGATGAATGTCCAGCTGGCCATGGCGGCGGGCTCGTCCGGGACGACAACGACGGTGTCGAGGCGGGCCCCCGACCAGGCCGGAGATCCCTGGGAGAAGTAATCCAGCAGACCCAGGAAATAGGCCTCCGCCTCCAGGCGTTGGCTGGCTGCCAGACTCAGGCGACCTTCGATCACGGGGTGTGAAATCATTGCCGGTTCACCCAGCACCGCGGGAACCGTAGCGTTGCGCAACACATGGAAATTGCCGGGCAGGATCTTTGCCGGGAAGATCTCCAGATTCAGTACGAGGTGGCGGTGGATGGCCCGTGCCAGGTCGACAGAGGCCCCGTCGGAGCCGAGGGGATAGTAGGTCTGGGTCTCGTTGACGGTGCGATCCAGGGATGCAGTGCTATTGTGGTGAAGTGACAGAAATACATCTGGTTGCAATGAATCGACAAAGGAAGACCTGAAGGCCAGGTCACGAGTCAGGGTCGAATCGTTTTCGGTGAGAAAATCATAGTCCGCGGTCCGTGTCATGAAGGCCTCGGCACCGACCCATTCCAGCAGGCCGCGCAAGTACAAGGCCACGCCCAGGTTGACCTCGGCCTCGGTCAGGCCGTTCTGGCCGACGGCTCCTTTGAAGAAACCGCCGTGCCCGGGATCCAGGACTATCCGGCGGCCGCGCAGGGGTGACATGTCGCGTCCCGTGAACTGCTCCTGGAGGGCCTCGTAGCCCGGAATTTCCACGACAGCGGGCTCGGGCGGGGGACCTCCGCAGCCAGTGGCCAGCAGCAGGCCCGCGGTCACGATGATGATCTGGACTGGGTATCGTTTCAAGTTTCCGCTTCCCGGCTGAAGTTGCGGGGCAGTCCCGGGGCGTCCTCGCTCCGGGGTTCCTGTTCATTCTGATCGTACCGCAAGACAGGTTGCCTGCAAACCCCTGAACGACGGGCAACACCCGGTGTTTTCAGGCCGTTGTCATCTGGACATGGCGGGCTCCTTCTGATACCTTATCATCCGCGTGGATTTCCGGCCCTGACCCGGATTTCCGGGCCGCACCCTTGCGGTCTTTCTCTTTTCCTGCCCGGCAGTCGAGGATCAATAGAGATATGTCCGATCTTCAGTCCCGTCTCAGGGGACTCCCACAGGTCAGCGCTCTGTTCAAGGATGAGCGCCTCGCGCCCCTTCTGTCCGGCCGCCGCCGGGGCTGGATGACGCGGGTCATGCAGGGAGTGGTCGACGATCTCCGGCAGGAGCTGCGGCAGGATGCCGGGCCGGTGCGGAATCGTGCGGATCTCCTTGAGGTCGCCGTGGACCGGATCCTGTTCAGGCAGTGCGCGCTGACCGGAAAGTCATGGACGCGGGTATTGAACGGCACCGGTGTGGTGGTGCACACCAACCTGGGGCGTTCATGTTATTCGGCCGAGGCCGCCGAGGCCGCCCGCCAGACGGCCCTCTTCAATTCGGATCTCGAATTCGATCTGTCTTCCGGTACGCGGGGCCACAGGGGCCGTGGCGTCGAAGAAAAAGCTGCGCTGTTGGCCGGGTCCGCGGACGCACTCGTGGTCAACAACAACGCGGCGGCCGTCTGGTTGGCGGTTCGCCACCTCAGCCGGGGCGGTCGGGTGGTTTTGTCCCGCGGCGAGGTAGTGGCCATCGGCGGATCCTTCAGGATGCACGAGATCCTGTCTGAAACCGGTTGCACACTGGTGGAAGTGGGTACGACCAACCGGACCAGCCTGGAAGATTACCGCAAGGCCCTCCAACCTGGCACTACGGTCCTGAAGGTCCACCGCAGCAATTTCGTGGTCGAGGGTTTCACGGAGGATGTGACCCTGGCCGAACTGGCGGACCTCTGCCGGGCCGCGGATTGTCCGCTGATCTACGATGCCGGCAGCGGCGCCCTGTATCCCTGCGAGGAACTGGGATTGCCGGCGGGGCAGACCCTGCTGGCGGAGGATCTGGCTGCCGGACCGGACCTGGTGACCTGCAGTGGTGACAAATTGCTTGGCGGTTGCCAGGCGGGCATCATGTTCGGCGGGCGGGAATTGATCGCGGGCCTGAGAAACCATCCCATGCGCCGGGCCTTCCGGGTGGACAAGACAGCCCTGGCTGCCCTGGACGCCGTTTTGACCCAGTACCTGATCGCGGAAGGGCGGCCGTCCCTTCCGACGCTGGATCAGCTGGCCCAGGTCCTGGACCAACTCGAAGAAAAGGCCGACCGCCTGTTGCGCGAACTGGTATCCTTCGCTCCATCCGGATGGACCGGGGCGGTCGTACCGGGGCGGTCCAGTGTGGGCGGAGGTTCCTTTTCCACTGCGAGCATCGAATCGCGGCTCGTGCAATGGAAGGCCGACAAGCCGCAACTCGAGATGTGCCACCAGCGGTTGCGGATGGGTGATCCGGCCCTGGTCGGCAGGATGAACCAGGACGGTTTAGCCGTCGATGTGAGAACCATCGCCGATGAGGAACTGCCTCTTGTCGTCGCGGCCTTCCGGGCCGCCTGGGTCGACTCACCTTCAGAAGCGGGAGATTGACTGTCATGGATCAACGACATGGTTTTCCCGGGGAATTGCCTGAAATCCCCTCCGGTTGGTCGGGCGGGGGACTCGACCTGGTGCCAGGTGAAGGCTTTTGGGCCCGGATCGAACAGATAGCCCTCAAGGGTGAGATGACCCGGGGTCTTGATACGGCCATGCACGGTCATCCCTCGCCACGCATCTGGTTGTTTCTCCATGAGCCCGGCCGCGGGGAGCTCAGCGCCGCGATAGCCCTGAGTTTCGCCCGGGAGCTCGCTTTCCGGGACCAGGCGACCCTTTTACTCGATTGCGATGACCAGGACATGGCCCTGACCATTTGGGCCGACCGGGTCGAAACCGAGGGCTGGATAGATCTGGCCAGGTACGGGACATCGGTGTTGACTTCCGGCGTTCCCTTGCCCTTCGTCGGACGGCGCGGATACCTGCTCGGGGTCGGCTCCTTCACACCCACCGATATTACCGGTGATGAAATCGATACGCTTGTGACCCGCCTGCGCCGGCAGTCGGACGATCTGTTGCTGGTGGCTCCGGCCAATTCGTTTGGCCGGCTCTGGGCGCCCTCGGCGATCATTCGCATTTTCTGTTGGGACCGGCAGACAATGTCCGACGAGGAGGCCGGCGCCGTCGCCGCCGGGTTCACCGAGGTGGGCTGCCCCCTGACGGCGGTGGCCACTTTCCAGGAGGCAGGCGTTGTCGAGGAACGACTGGTGGAAGATGTTCTGTCCGAGGTGAAACCCGCGCCCGGGGCGCCGGAACCTGACATGTCTTCCGAAGCGGAAGTTGAAGAATCTGCCGCTGCGGAAGTTGAAGAACAGCCCGCCCAGATGGAGCCTGAAACGGGGTCGGAATCCCCGGAGGATGCCGGTTGGCAGGACTTTCCCCTGGAAAGAGGAGACGAGCCGGAAGAATTCCCCGGGGAAGATGAGGACCGGGAAGAACCGGTACCGGAACCTGAGCCTGCTGCGGCCAGGGAGACTTCGCGCGTCTTCTGGTTCGGAGCCTTGGTGGTTGTGGCCCTGATAGCGGCCATCTCCTTCTACTATTTCAAGTTCGTGCGGGTGTCCGACGACGGCCTTTTCGATCAGACCATTGTCGCTACCGAGACCGCAGTCCCCGTGTCCGGGGGGACGGCACACCAGGACGGAGTACCGACCCAGGCGGTCGGCACCGATTCCCTGGCCGTGTCCGTGGATGTTGAAGGCGGCACCCCGGGGGCTATCGCGGTGACCGAACCGGTACGGGAAGTCGTTCCCGATTCGGTTCCTTCTGCTGAGGTGGGGACGGAAGAATCCGTCCAGGACGACGAGGTGCTGCAGAAGGCTCCCGTCAGCGGGCCCGCCGGGTTCGACATGAGTCCCTACCGCGAACCGGTGGGCAGCAAGGGTTGGGCTCTCCACGTGTATTCCCTGCCCAATAACAACGCGACCGTGAAACAAATCCGGGATTTGGAACGCCGTGGTTTCCAAAGCGCGGTCAGGATTTTCGATCTGGGAGAGAAAGGGCGCTGGCGCCGGATCTATCTGGGCAGCTTTGCTTCCCGCTCAATGGCCAATCAGGCCAAGCCCGCCCTTCTGGAGAAGTTGCAGGAAGACTGGGCAAAGCCCGAACCGTTTACGACTTCCGCGTCGGAATAGGCGGCCTGCGGTTTGCGGGCCGGCCTGATTTCCGGTACAGATACAGCCAACTTTGATCGCATCGGATTGCAGCGGAAAGGTTTTACGTGAAACTGAAATCCATTGAACTGCAGGGATTCAAGTCATTCGTCGATCGCACCCGGTTGGACTTCGATGAGGGAATTACCGCCATTCTCGGCCCCAACGGCTGCGGCAAGTCCAACGTGGTGGACGCCGTGCGGTGGGTGTTGGGCGAACAGTCCGCCAAACAGCTGCGCGGCGGCCGGATGGACGATGTGATCTTCAAGGGCACCACCAAACGCCGCCCCGTAGGCATGGCCGAGGTGACCCTGGTCTTCGAGAACGAGGACCGCGGATTGCCCATCGATTTCAACGAGGTGGCCATCAAACGCAAGGCCACCCGCGACGGCGGCAGCGACTACTATCTCAACGGGTCGCTCTGCCGGCTCAAGGATCTGCGGGACCTGTTCTTCGACAGCGGGGTGAACAACACGTCCTATTCGATCATCGAGGAATCGATGATCAAGCTGGTCCTCAACGAGAACAACGCCGAGCTGCGCCGCCTCCTGGAGGAGGGGTCGGGTATCACCAAGTACAAGGCCCGGCGCAAGGAAACCCAGCGCAAACTCGACCGAATCCATAACGACCTGTTGCGTTTGTACGACATCATCGAAGAGATCGGACGCGAAGTCCGTTCGCTTCAGCGTCAGGTGGGCAAGGCTCGTCGTCATCAGAAACTGTTCAAGGAGATCCGCAGCCTGGATCTGCTGGTGGCCACCCGCCGGCACAGTCTGATGGACATGGAGGAGGCCGGGGCACGGGAGCGACTGGAGGAGTTCCGTACCCAGGCCGAGGCGGGTGTGGGCGAACTGGCCGAGCTACAGGCGAAGATCGAAGCGGGTCGCCCGACCATCGAGGAACGAGAAGCCGAACGACGCCAGCTCGAAGAAGCCCTCCAGGCCTTCGGCGAAGAGTTGCAGGAGACCGAACGCCAGGTCCTGGTCCTGGAGCATCGGATCGAGGAACACCAGCGCCGCATCGATGAAAATTCCCTCGGCATCCAGGAGGCCGAAGTCAGGCAGAAGGAGATCGAGGGGCAGATCGGGAGTTTGACCGAACATCTGGCCACCATCGGCGAGGAACTGGAGACTTCGGGCCGGCTCCTGGCAGAAAAGTCAGAATCCCTGCAGATCCTGGATGAGAGCCTGACGGGTGACCGCGCCGCCCTGGACGATGCCACCAGTCGCAATCTCGAATTCATCGAAAACGACGCTGCCAGCCGCAGCCGTCTGCGGGAACTCCAGGTAAAACAGGACAACCGCCGAGAGCGTATGGAAATCCTTGCGAAGGACCGGGAAAGAATCCTGGGCGATGGCGGTGAGGCCGAGCAGAAGCTGGCGGACCTGGTCGTGACCCGCGAGGACGCCACCGCCCGCAGGTTGCACCTGCTGGAAGAGCTGGCTGCCAAGGAACGGGAAGAGACCCAGCTCGAGATCGCCGCACCGGATCTGCAGGACAAGGTGGCCGCCCTGGCGGCCCGGCGGGAGGCGGCCCGGTCCACCTGCGATCTGCTGGAAAAGCTCCAGAACGAATACGAGGGCTACGGTCATGGCCCCCGGGAGATCCTCAAGCGCCACGGCGGTGAAGCCCGGGTGACCGGCGGGCTCGCCGATATGTTGAAGGTACCGGCCGCTGATACGGTGGCCCTGGAGATCCTGCTGGCCGAAACCCTTGATGCAGTGGTGGTGGACGGCTGGAGTACCGCCGTCGACCTGGTGCGGGAGTTGCGTGAGGAGGAGATCGGACAGGTGAGTTTCCTATGCGGCGGCGTCGTCGCCGGAGGCGATCCCGCCAAGCTGTCCGATCTGTCCGGCGGCCGTCCCGCCCGGGAAGTCATCACCGGGCCGGGTACGGACATTCCCGCCTTGAAGAACCTGCTGGACCGCACGGTCATCTACGATACGGACGAGGAAGCCTCCGCGGCCGCCCAGGGTTACCGCGGTCCGGGCGTGGTGGTCTGTGTCAGCCGCCTGGGATTGCTGGTCAGCAGCGACGGCGTCGTACGCGGAGGACGAGGGGAATTCGCGGACAGTGGACTGATAGGCCGCAAGGAAAAGCTGGCTGAGATATCGCGGGAAATCGGACTGCTGGAAAAGCAGGTCCAGGTCGCCCAGGATAAAGTCACGGTCAACCGCCGGCAGCGGGAAGATCTGCGTGAGGAATTGATATCCGGCCGCGGCCGGTTGTCCGCCCTGGACGACGAGATCGGGCGGTTGCAGATGGACATCGCCCACCTGGAGCACCGCCGGGACACCGCCGGGTCCCGCGCCGACGAGATGGAGGCCGAACGATCCCGTCTGGAAATCGAAATGGCCGGGTTCGCCGGGGAAGAGCAGGACATGACCGGCCTCCTGGCCGAAAGCGGCAAACAGCGTGAGGACAGCACCACCCGCCGGAGTGATCTGCGCGAACGGGTCGAGAGAGCCGAGCTGACCCGCGACGAGGCGCGGGTCGATGTGGAAGAGCTCCGGCTTACCCACCAGCGGCGGGAAAGCCAGAAACGCGAGACCGAAACGGCCCTGGTGCATCTGCGCGAGAATGTGGCCGAACAGTTCTCCCAGCGTGAGAGATTGGCCCAGGAGATCGAGGTCGGGCGTGTGTCCATGGAGGCCATGGCCGAAGAACTCGACGGCAAGAAGGACCTACTGGGCAAGGCCATGGACGAGCGGGCCCGACGCCGTCAGGTCGTGCGCGCGGCCGCGGAGGGAATCCAGGCCCTGCACGAGGAGACCTCCGCCTGGCATGAACGTGTCCAGTTAATAGAGAAGCAGAGAGGCGGGTTCCGCGATCAGGCCCACGAAATGGAGACCCTGCTGGCCACCCTCGACATCAAGCGCAACAATCTCGAGGAAAGGGTGGAGGAGCAGTACCAGGGCAGCTTCCAGGATCTGCTCGTCACTCTGAACGAAGAGGATCTGCCCCGCGAACTGGAAAGGGACGGGGAGGTCTTCCAGATTGAGCAAGCCGAGGAGTTGCTGGAGATCAAGCGGTCCACGATCGGTTCACTGGGGCCCATCAATCACCTGGCCCTGGAGGAATACGAGACCAAGAAGGAGCGTCTGAAATTCCTGGAACAGCAGCGGGATGATGTGGAAAAAGCCCGCGACGACCTGGTCAAGGCTATCACCGAAATAAATCGTACCGCCAGGAACAGGTTCATTCAGACCTTCGAGGAGGTGCGGCGCAACTACATCGCGGTCTTCCAGACCCTCTTCAAGGGCGGCAGGGCTGATTTGCAACTGATCCGGACGGACGATCCGCTGGACAGCCACATCCGGGTCAAGGCCCAGCCCACGGGCAAGATCATCGATGCCGTGTCGCTGCTGTCCGGCGGCGAACGCTGCCTGACCGCGCTGTCGCTGCTGTTTGCCGTCTATCTGGTCAAACCATCGCCCTTCTGCATACTGGACGAGGCCGATGCCCCGCTGGACGACGCGAACATCGGGCGCTTCGTGAACATGCTGCGGGAGTTCAGTAGCAACACCCAGTTCCTGGTCATCACACACAACAAGCTGACCATGGAGACGGCCAACCACCTTTACGGGATCACCATGATGGAACAAGGCGTCAGCAGCATCGTCTCGGTCAGCTTCCACGATGTGGCCAAAACGCAGAGCGACCAGGAACTCAGTCGGGCCATCGCGGAGCGGCGGAAGACCCTGGACAAGACGGAGGCGGGCCGGGGCTTGGCCTTCGCCGAAGAGATCGCGGCCGATCCCGCTGAAGATTTCGGCGCGGATGAAGCCGTGTCCGAGGCCGAAGCGGGCTCTATGGAGGCCAGCGAGTGATCATGGGGACCTTCAACAGGTTTCGAACGGGGCTGCGTAAGACCCGCCAAGGCGTGGTCGGCGGACTGCGATCCATGTTCGGCCGCAGCATCAAACTCGACCCGCAGACCCTCGACCAGATCGAGGAACTGCTGATCAGCGCGGACATGGGTGTCAAGTCGGCCGTGTCGATCACCCGCAATATCGAGAAGCGCCTCAAGGAGGAGGGCGGCGAAGCTACTCTGGAAAGCGTCCTGGGGGTCATCCGGGCGGATGTGAAACAGATACTCCTGACCGCCACGCCGCGGGTCAAGCCGCTGGCCTGGGGCGAGGAAGTCGGCAAGAAAAAGGTTAAGAAGAAAGGCAGGTCAGCGGCGCCGACCGAACCCTCAGCCGAAGCTGCGGTCGGCGAATTTCCGCGGGTCATCTTCGTGGTCGGCGTCAACGGATCCGGTAAGACCACCAGCATCGCCAAGCTGGCCCACCTCCTGAAGGGCGAGGGCCAAAGAGTACTGCTGGCCGCCGCCGACACTTTTCGGGCCGCTGCGGTGGAACAGTTGGAGATCTGGGCCGACCGTGTCGGGGTGGATTGCGTGCGCCAGGGAGCCGGTGCGGACCCCGCCGCCGTCGTCTTCGATGCCCTGAATGCGGCCGAGGCGCGCCGGATGGACACCGTGATCGTCGATACGGCCGGCCGCCTGCACACCAAGACCAATCTCATGGACGAACTGGGCAAGATGGCCAGGGTCATTCGCAAGAAAACCGGGCGGGATCCCGAAACCCTGCTCGTGGTGGACGGCAACACCGGCCAGAACGGTCTGGCCCAGGCCCGTGTGTTCGCCGAAACGATACCGGTCGAGGGACTGATCCTCACCAAGCTCGACGGCACGGCCAAGGGCGGAATCGTGGTGGACATCGCCGAGACGCTGGGGCTTTCAGTCAGGTATGTGGGCATGGGTGAGCAGGTGGAGGACCTCGCGGTCTTCGACGCCGACCTGTTCGTGGACGCCTTGTTCGAAGACTGGTCCGAGGAAGGCGCCCTGCAGGAGCCGGCCGATCCCGCCGGTTCGGACTGACGAACCATAGCGACGGGAGCATCATTGCGAAGTCCATCACGCAGGAGGGGTGGCCGCAGGCGAAAGGCGACAGACCGTGTGGAGGCCCTGCTCGACCGCATGAACGGAAAGACCGACAATCGCCAGGGCCGGTTCTCCTCCTCCCGCTTGCCCGGCTTTCGAACCCTCGATCTGATGCGGCACCGCGAGACTTTCGAACGCCTGGTCTCGCTCGACTTCGCTTACCTCCTGTCCCAGAACTTCGCCGCCTCGCCGGGCGCCATGGCTGATCTTCTGCCCCAGTCGGTCCTGGGCAGGGCCAGGAACGGTCACGGTTGGTTCACCGATGAATTCGGCACCTCCCTGCGCTTTCCAGACGCCACGTTCGACAGGGTGCTGAGCGTCCTGGAAGCCGCCGACGGCAATCTCAAGGGTCATCTCGTCCGGCAACGCCGAGGCCGTATGCTGTCCCGCTTCGAAGACTGGCTCTTTGCCAACCTGGAACGCCCCGAACTGGAACTGATCATCGACGGCAGACCCCTGTTCGGCGTGGACTTCCTCGCGGAAAAGAAGGTGGAGACCCGGGCCTTTTTGACAGGCCTTGTCCTGGCGGGTTTCATGGACGACTGGTCCTGCCGGGAAACGGCCATGCTGGAACACCGGCGGACTTTTACCGGCTTGCCGTTTCACATCGGTGGCGGGGAGATCCTCATCGTCGACCGCGAAAAGTTCGAGATGTGTGGTCTGGGCGACACGGGTTCCATCCTGTTCGACAAGGTACAGCTGCGCACCCTGAGTGATATCGGGGTGGTGTGCCGCGACCGGGACGCCTTGTACCATTATCCGGACCACGACCAGGCTTTTTTCCGCCGCCGGATGGGCGACGGTGTGTGCGACGACCTGGCCCTGATCCTCATCGGGGCGCAGCACGGGTACGACGCCATGCTCGGGGCATTCGTGATGGACGCCATCGACACCTACGACAAGTTTCTTCTGGAACTGATATGGGGCGGTTTCGACGCGCAACTTGCCCGGCGCCTGCAGCGCCATTTCCTTGATCTGGAGGACCGGCCCCTGGTGGACGACCGGGAGATCTTCGACCTGATCCATTTCGCCGCCAAGCGCAACGAGCCGACAATCAATCTCAGCAGTTCCCACCGCCGCCTGATCCAATACGAGAAAAACGCCAAAGCGCCGACCCTGCTGAATCACTGGCGGTTTCTGCAGGGCGAATTCATCTATGATATAGATCTGGGTTTCAGTCGGGTGCCGGCCCGTCAGTTCTACGACGTGGCGCAGCGTCGCTTGGCTGCCGTGGACCTGCCTGTACGGGAGCCGCGGTTTTTCAAGGGCAAGAGAAGCGAATGAACCAGGGCGCCGCTTGACGAAATCGTTTCAACCGTCTAGGTTTGTGACAGAAAACTCAATATCTTTCGGGTGATCTGCACCCGAGAAATCAAACCTCAACTTCGGGGCGGGGTGAAATTCCCCACCGGCGGTCAAAGCCCGCGACCTTTCGCTGAAGGGACGATCCGGATTCCGGTTTTCGTTCGGCGGAAGTTGACTCGGTGAAATTCCGGGGCCGACAGTGAGAGTCTGGATGGTAGAAGTTGGCGGTCCTTACCCTGTGCCCGCGTGTGGGCAATGCCCACGCGTGCGGTGCATGTTCCGTCATTTCCCTGCCATCATCGGTTCCCTGTAGGCTACATCATGGATGCTGTGGATTGCACCCACCTGCATGGTGGCGACCAGGCTGCGCTGGATCGCTGTTTCATGGCCGAAGCCATGGCCTTGGCCAGGTGTGTCAGATCCCGTACCTGGCCCAATCCTCCCGTGGGGGCGGTGGTGGTCAAGAACGGTGTAGTTGTCGGGTGCGGCGCCCATGAAGGCCCGGGCACACCCCACGCCGAACCGGTGGCGCTGGGTGAGGCGGGTGAGGATTCCCGGGGCGCCACCCTGTACGTTACCCTCGAGCCCTGCAACCATGAGGGACGTACCCCGCCCTGTGCTCCGGCTGTGGCCGCCAGTGGTGTCACGCGGGTCGTCATCGCCATCCGGGATCCCAACCCCAAGGTCATCGGCGGCGGCTGCCGCTACCTGCGTGACCACGGTCTCGAGGTCACCTGCGGCGTTCTGTCCGCAGAAGCCCTCGATCTGATCTGGCCGTTCGCGGCCACGGACAACTTCACGCACGGATATGTCGAACTCAAGACTGCGCACAGCCTGGATGGGTGGTTCGCCCCTCCCCGTGCGGGTCGTACCGAAACCGCGCCTGTCTATCTTTCGGGTGAAGCAGCGCGCCGAGACGTTCATCGCCGGCGTCGTTGTCTGGATCTTGTCCTGGTCGGTGAGGAGACTGTCCGGGCAGACCGCCCGCGGCTGGATGGACGTCTGGCCGCCGGCTCCAACGACGTGCCGGCTTCCGAGCCGACCCCCGGATACGTGGATACGGACCTGAGCTGGACGGGAGGCTTCGACCGGGACCGTTATCTGGTGTTTGCGGGTGTGGGCGCTCGGAAATCAGCAAACCGTGCGATTGTCGAAGCTGACGGAGGCGAGATCCTGTTCTGCCGGGAAACCGCAGGCCGGGTCGATCCCGCGGCCCTGCGTGAAACGGCGGCCCAGCGCGACCTGCTGACGGTCATGGTCGAGGGCGGGCCACAGCTGGCCGCGTCGTTCCTGAATGCGGGACTGGTCGACCGCTGGGTCCGGTATATTACCCCGGTGGTATTGGGCGATGGAGTGGGCTGGCCCGCGGGTATTCACCGCCCCGAGGGGCGGGGGGGAGATTTTTCCCTGACCCGGCACGAACGGATGGGGAACGATCTGCTGGTAATCCACGACCGCCTGAATTTCGCGGACGTGCTGGCCGAGGTCACGGTTTAGACGGCGTGAACGGAGAGAACACCATGTTCACAGGACTGATCAGGGAAATCGGCAGACTAAGAGGGCTGACGCACCGCAGCGGAGTGTTGCGCCTGGATATCGAGGCGCCGGCCACTGCCGGGACAGTCGGCTTGGGGGGCAGCATCGCCGTCAACGGTATCTGCCTGACGGTTACCGCGCAGGCCGGACGTATGTTCAGCGTCGAGGCTGCTCCTGAAACCCGGCGGCTGACCACCATCAGGCACTGGCGCCGCGGCGAGCGGCTGCATTTGGAGCCCGCCCTGCGTGCCGGTGATCCCCTGGACGGTCACCTGGTACAGGGCCATGTGGACGGGACCGGGACCGTGACGGCGGCCCGGAAGGTCGGAGGAAGCCTCCTGGTTGCCGTGGACCTGCCGGCTGGACTGGCCGTCTACCTGACCGCCAAGGGATCGGTGGCGGTCGATGGCGTGAGCCTGACCGTGGACGAAGGTCCTTTCGACCGGGGGTTCAGCGTGAACCTGATTCCCCATACGTTGGCCGCCACCTTTTTTGCAGATCTGAGGCCGGGACGGCGGGTTAATCTCGAAATGGATGTGCTGGTGAAGGCCGCTCGCGGCACCAGCACGGTGCGGTTGCCGGGTGTCGACTCGGGAATCCCCGGACAGGAAAACCAGCAACCAGCTTTGACCATCGACCACCTGCTGGCCAAGGGATTCGGTCGGCGGCGATCACCACGAACAGGATGAGGAACACCATGTCCGACAAGACGTCCGGCCAAGGCGCCGTCAACTCCATCGAGGAAGCCCTGGAGTCCCTCAAGAACGGTCAGATCATCGTCGTCGTTGATGACGAGGACCGTGAGAACGAAGGCGATTTCATCATCGCGGCCGAGAAAGTGACGGCCCAGGCGGTGAACTTCATCGCCAAGTTCGGGCGCGGCCTGATCTGCCTCGCGGCCACCGGGGAGCGTCTGCGCGAATTGGACATCCAGCCCATGGTGGCCCGGAACACCGCCGCTCTGGGCACGAGGTTCACCGTGAGCATCGACGCCGCCAGCGGGATCACCACCGGGATCAGCGCCGCCGACCGTGCTCGCACAGTCGCGGTGTTCATCGATTCGGTGTCCCGGCCCGGGGACCTGGCCCGGCCCGGCCATATTTTTCCCCTGGAGGCCCAACCCGGCGGCGTGCTGAAGCGCGCCGGCCACACCGAGGCGGTGGTGGATCTTTGCGAGGCGGCGGGTCTGTATCCTGCGGGCCTGCTCTGCGAGATCATGGACGACGACGGGGAGATGGCCCGCATGCCCCGGCTCCGGGAAATCGCGGCCCAGTTCGACCTGAAGCTGATCACTATCGCGAACCTGATCAAGTGGCGCCGCAAAAACGAGAAACTCGTGGTCCGTGAGGCCCAGGTGCCGTTGCCGACGGAATTCGGGGACTTCGAAATGGTCGCCTATTCGACGAACGTGGATGCGGCGACCCACGTGGCCCTGGTCAAGGGCGAGATCTCACCGGACCAGGCGGTCCTGGTCAGGGTCCACAGCGAGTGCATGACCGGCGACCTGTTCCATAGCCGGCGCTGTGATTGCGGAGGACAGATGTCCGCTGCCCTGCAGAACATCGAAAAGGAGGGCGCCGGCGTTTTCCTCTACATGCGCCAGGAAGGCCGGGGCATCGGACTGGTCAACAAGATGAAGGCCTACCGTCTGCAGGATGAGGGCGCGGATACCGTCGAGGCCAACGAGCAATTAGGATTTCCCGCGGACCTGCGCGATTACGGCATCGGGGCCCAGATCCTGCGTGATCTGGGCGTGCGCCGCATGCGGCTGATGACCAACAATCCCCGCAAGATCGTGGGACTCGAAAGCTACGGTCTGGTCATCGAGGACAGGGTTCCGCTGGAGATCGAACCCAACCTGGATAACGCCAAGTATCTCCAAACCAAGAAGGCCCGCATGGGCCACCTGTTGGATCACCTCTAAAGGAGAAAAACGATGGGCAGGAAATTCGAGGGAAATTTCGACGCGCGGGCCAAGAGGATCGCGATCGTAGGCAGCCGTTTCAATGATTTCTTCACCAACGAGCTGATGGAGGGAGCCCTGGACTGCCTGCATCGCCACGGCGTTACCGACGAGCAGATCGACACTGCCTGGGTGCCCGGCGGATTCGAGATTCCGTTCGCCGCCAAGCGCTTTGTCCAGACCGGCCGTTATGCCGCCGTGATCTGCGTCGGCTGCATCATCCAGGGCGACACGCCCCATTTCCACTATGTTTCCGGCGAGGTGATCAAGGGCATCGCGCAGGTTTCGTTGGAGTCGAATATCCCGGTCATCTACGGCATCGTGACGGCCGAGACCCTGGACCAGGCCATCGAACGGTCCGGCACCAAGGCTGGAAACAAGGGCTTCGACGCGGCGCTGACCGCCCTGGAAATGATCGATTTGTGTGCAAACATCGACGAGGGCTGACAGACCGTCGGTGAGGTCGAAATACCTGGACCGTAGTTCCGGACGTCAGGCATTAGCCCGGATTATTCATGAATCGCCGTAGCGAGGATATGTATGATAAGATTTGACAGTGCCCTCGCAGTGTTTTGGGACCGAG
>CBDUYZ010000020.1:0-16253 GCA_965371575.1 uncultured bacterium | reverse complement strand
TGTTTGCGTCTTCCTGCGACATCGATTACCCGACCGTCCTGGGCGATTCCGTGAAGATGGAATTCCGCTGGGAGATGGGCGATGCGGACACCACAGTATACAATGTCGTCGCCCCGGAATTCCGGTACGGCACCCCCGGTCTGAAAGAAGTCAATATTTTGGTTTTCTATCCATTCTGGTCGGTTTATCGCGCGCAGACGTTGACATTCAACGTCACTGACCCCTGATCGGCGAGGGGCAGGCCCCGGCTGTGAAAAAAGGGCGCGGCCTCGAAGGCCCGCCCTTTTCTCCGTTGCGATAACCTGGAATGATCAGTCAACAGCCGCTTTCAACTCGTCCACCAGATCTTCCTGTTCCCAGGTAAACTGGACATCATCTCGGCCGAAATGGCCGTACGCAGCGGTCTTGAGGAAAATCGGCTCGCGCAGTTTCAGACGGGCTATGATGCCCTGGGGGGTCATGTCCGCCACCTGGCGAACTGCCGCGGTGATCTTCTCGTCAGGCATCTGGCCGGTACCGTAACAATCCACGTTGATCGAAACCGGCTCCGCCACACCGATGGCGTAGGCCACCTGTACCTGGCAACGATCCGCAAGGCCGGCCGCCACGATATTACGGGCCAGATGCCTCGCGGCGTAGGCCCCGGAACGGTCCACCTTGGTGGAATCCTTGCCGCTGAAGGCACCGCCGCCATGGCAGGCGCTACCGCCGTATGTATCGACAATGATCTTACGCCCGGTCAGACCACAATCCCCGAGGGGCCCACCCACCACGAACCGGCCCGTGGGGTTGATGTGGGTCTTGTAGCCGTCGTGATCGACGTCGAACCTTTCAAGGACAGGCCGTATGACATGCTCGTCGATGGCGGCCCGCAGATCCTGGAGAGAAATGTCCTCGTCGTGCTGGGTGGAAACGACCACCGTGTCGATGGCTACGGGCTTGTGGTCCTCGTAGAGGCAGGTCACCTGGGGCTTGCCGTCGGGCCGCACCCAGGGCAGAGTGCCGTCCTTGCGCACAAGGGCAAGTTGCTGCGCCATCCGGTGGGCCATGGTCAGGGGCAATGGCATCAGAACATCGGTTTCCCTGCAGGCGTAACCGAACATCAGACCCTGGTCGCCGGCCCCGCCGGGGTTGACGCCCATCGCGATGTCGGGAGACTGTTCATCCAGCGTGATCAGGACCGCACAGGTATCGGCGTCGAAACCGTAGTCCGCCGAAGTGTAGCCGATGTCCCGGATGGTCTTGCGCACCAGTGTGGGGATATCGACATAGGTCCGCGTGGTGATTTCCCCGGCCAGACAGGCCATGCCCGTGGTAACCATGGTCTCGCAGGCCACCCTGCCCTCGGCGTCCTTTGCCATGATGGCATCCACCACGGCGTCGGAAATCTGGTCGGACACCTTGTCAGGATGACCTTCAGTCACCGATTCGCTGGTGAATAGGAACCTGTTGCTCATGTCGCTTCCTTCCCTTTTTGCGGAGGCCGTATATTCCGTACGGGCCGATTTTGAAACCTGATTTCCTTGAATTCAGCTTGTCCCGAGGGTGATTTCGCTGAAGTCCCCCACGTTGATCTCACCGGTGGCTCCGTAGAGGGTGCACTGGTTTCCGACCAGACTTTGGTCGAGCCTGCACTGCACCAGGCGGCTTCCCGCCCCGATCACACAGTCGCGGAGTTCACAGTTCTCGATGACGGTCCCCGGCCCGACCGAAACGTTGGGTCCGATGGTGCCCCCCCTGATGACCGCGTCCGGAGCCACGCTGCAGGGGTTGACGATACCCGCGACAACCTCTTGATCCGTGTATCTTTCCAACAGGATACGATTGGTCTCGAGCCAGGTCTCCTTCTTGCCGCAATCGTACCAGTCGGTCACCGAAATGGTATTGAAGGTGATCCCCTCCTCCACCATCATCTGCAGGGCATCGGTCAATTGGTATTCGCCCCTGGTCCGCATGTCCTCAGCGACTACCCGGTCGAGAGCCCGCCACAGGGCCGCGGCTTCCCTGAACAGATAGGCTCCCACGATGGCTAGATTGCTGGGCGGCACCTCGGGCTTTTCAACGAAAAGTTTGACTCTCCGGCCGTCCATTTCCACCACGCCGAACCGCCGCGGATCGTCGACCTCGCGCACGGCGATCATGTTTTTGGGCGAAGCCAGCAAGGTGGCATAATCCGCCTTGAGGATCGTATCGCCGAGTATGCAGAAGAAGTCCTCGTCACCCAGGGCCCCACGGGCGGTCCAGATGGCGTGGCCGAGCCCGAGCCGCTCGGTCTGCTCGACGAAGGTGATGTCCAGTTCCGGGCGTTCGCCGGCGAACCACCGCCGGACCTCATCCCCGTGGTAACCGACGATCAGCACGAAGCCCTCGATACCGGCCTCGGTCAGATCGTCCATGATATGGGCCAGGATAGGCTTGCCGGCCACCGGCAGCAAGGCCTTGGGTCTGTTCAGGGTGTGGGGGCGCAACCGGGTGCCTATCCCGGCCGCGGGTATGACGGCCTTCATGCTCTCTCCTGTGGGCAGACCACTGCCGGTTAATCCGGCCGGGGCCGGTTAGCCAGGGTTTCCCAGGGCTTCCTTCAACTTGACGATGCGGTCTACCGGTAGCGGATCGACCCCGCTTAAGCGGGCCAGATGACAGGACAGGTAATCTCCGTACTGGACCAGCGCCATGATGCGGTCCAGAACCACGGGCGCGTGGGACTTGATTTCATGAATTTCCGGGAACTCGTCGGCCAGCAGCTGCCGGGTCAAGTTCACCCTGCGGTCGACGCGCTCATTGTCACTCATACCCCGCAGGATGAGAAGTACGAATCGCCCCCTGTCGGCAGGGTCCAGGTTCCATCCGACCAGGTCATTGTGGTTCAGTTCCGGAAATGATGCCAGGCAGGCGGGCACTTTGCTGTTTTCGTTCAGTTGGGCCTTGAGCCTCAGGCCGGCGGCGTGGGCCTCGGCTCCGGCGGTGTAGATAACCGGCACCCTGCCCACCAGGATTTTCGCGAGCTCGGCGGCCGGCGGATTCCCTTCCGGGTCGGCCTGGACGGTCTCGGTGTCGCCGCCTTCCGCCGCCAAGGGAGACAGCCTTGCCTCACGGAAGGCGTTAAGGGTCTCCGCTGTCCGGGTAAGGGTGGCGTCCGCATCGGCCACCAGACCCAGACGGCCCAGGCTGCGCACCAGCGCGCCCAGGCCCAAGCCCAGAGAGGCGCGTGGAGGAAGACCGCCGGGCAGAATCACCGCCGGAAATCCCTCGGCGGAGGCCATCGCGGCAAGGCGACCCCCCGATGTGATAGCCAACCGGTCACAACCGCGCCGACCGGCCTCGCAGGCGCCGCCAAGGGTCTCCTCGGTATCCCCCGAATAACTGCTGCACAGAACGAGATCCCCGGGGCCGGCCCAGTGAGGCAGTCCGTAATCCCGCCAGACGACCAGGGGAATCCGACCGTGCGCCAACAGGGGTTGGACCAGGTCCCCGGCGATGGCCGACCCGCCCATACCGCAGAGGATGATCCGCCCGAAGCCGGCGGCAGGGGGCTGGATTTCGCCCAGACCCTCCAGATGAGCGCTTTCCAGGAGTTGGTCGCCAAGCGCATGGACGAGTGTGAACATCCGCCGCATTCCGGCTTCAGGGCCGTTGTTCATTACCGGTCTCCTCCGTTTTCCCGCTGGCGCTTCCGTTCGGCGATGTAATCCGCAAGCCAACTGTCAGCCTCGTCAGGGGTGTCCAGGGACATCAAATGATCGACGACCCGCCGCGCTTCATCATACACGGTCCACCTGATGACCTGTTTGATCTTGGGCAGGGCCGCCGAGTGGAGGCTGATCTCGTCGAGACCGAGTCCGAGCAGCACTTCGGCCAAACGGGTTTCCGAGCCCATCTCCCCACAGAGCCCGACCGGGATGCCCGCCAGGTGGGCTGCCTCCACGGTCATGCGAATGCTGCGCAGGATGGCCGGATGGAGCGGCCGGTAGAGATAGCTGACCCGGCTGTTGCCCCGGTCCATGGCCAGCGTGTACTGGATAAGATCGTTGGACCCGATACTGAAGAAATCGCACTCGGCAGCCAGGACATCCGCCGCCAATACGGCCGAGGGGGTTTCGATCATGATGCCGAGCGGCAAATCAGGATCGTGCGTGACACCTCCGGCCGCGAGTTCAGCGACCGCCTCGGCCACCACCTGCCGTGCCTCGCGCAACTCTCCCACTCCGGTGACCATGGGGAACATCAACTTGGCCCGACCGGTGGCGGCAGCCCGATGGATGGCCTTGATCTGTGTCTTGAAAAGCATTCGGTTTGCAAGGGAATATCTGATGCCTCGCCAGCCCAGAAAGGGATTGTACTCCCGTTTTGCACCCAGGTAATCCGAGACCTTGTCGCCGCCCACGTCAAGGGTGCGAAAGACCACCGGCCGGCCATCCATGCGCCGCACGATTTCCGAATAGATCCGGACCTGTTCGTCCTCCGTGGGAATGGTGTGGTGCTGGAAGAACAGGTATTCGGTGCGCAGCAGCCCTATGCCCTCGGCGCCCCGGGCCAGGGCCTCATCGACCTCGACAGGTAGTTCGATATTGGCCATCATCAGGACCCGATGCCCATCGGGCGTGACGGCTTCCAGATCCTTCAGGTGCTCCAGCTTGCGGTTGACCACGACCTGCTGACGGGTCAACATGCGGAATCTGTCCAGGGTCTGCTCGTCAGGATCCGTTATGATCAAGCCGTCCGTGCCGTCGACCGCCACCTGCTGTCCCGGTTTCAGCTTCACGGCCCGGCCCTGAAGACCGACAACGGCAGGCACGCCGATCGACCGGGCCAGGATGGCCACATGGCTGGTGTTCCCCCCCTCGTCCATCGCGAAGCCCAACACGTTGTTGCGACCCAGGAACGCCGTGTCGCTGGGAGTCAGGTTGCGGGCGGCAATTATGGAGGGAACCCCGGGCGGAACAAGGTGCGGAAGATCGGCGTCATTGAAGCCCCGCAGAACACGTTGTTCGACATCCCGCAGGTCGTTGACTCGTTCCCGGAAGGTCTCATCCTCGATTTCCAGAAAGCGGCCGGCGAGGTCACCCATGGTTCGAGCGAAGGCCGCCTCGGCATTGATCTTCTCGAGGCGAATAACCTCCAGGGTGGCATCCCACACCATCTCGTCTTCCAGGATCAATAACTGGCTTGACAGGATCTCGGCGCCTTCCGGTCCCAGTTCACTGGACAGACGTCCGATCAGTTCCTGCAGACCAGCCCGGCTCTTGGCTACCGCCTGACCAAAGCGCTGGATCTCGGCGGGGACCTCTTCCACAGTCAGGGGCCGACGCACCGGTACAATGGCCCTCTGCCGGATGGCATGCACCGGACCAGAAGCGTACCCTGGTGAAGCAGCGATGCCCGGAAAGGATCCCATGATCTATTCCTGGTTCTCGGCTATCGCCAAGTCGATCTCGATCAACTGGGCGAGCCTTTTGAGTGCTGCCTCTTCGTCGCAACCGGTGGCCTCTAAGATGACATCGGTGCCGAATTCCGCGGCCAGACTCGCCAGCCCCATGATGCTCTTGGCATTGGCGACCCGTCCTTTATACCGGATGGTGACTTCGGACTCGAAGGTTTTGGTCAGTTTGACAATCCGCCCGGCGGCACGCAGATGGAAACCTACCGGATCGGATACGGTCGCGGTCACAGTTTTCAATGGTGGAATCCCTTGGAAATATCGAGAATGAATGTCTGCACCATAATTTAACTCCCCACGGGTCAAATGGCAAAAGCCAGAAGAAGCGCCATGACGAAGGCCGCCAGGATCAGGAGTTCCCCCGGCAGGCGCTTGCGCAGGGCCACGGGCAAGCCCATACCCAGTGCCGTTCCGATCCACAACAGGCCCCGGTCCGCCACCACCCCCGCTTCGGTAACCTGGGCGAGATACAACCCGGCCACCATTCCCGTCAGAACCATGCCCGCTTTCTTCGTCCTGGCGATCCATGCGTGCCAGCGCGGATTGATGAGCAGGTCGACGATGTCCATCCCCAGGTCGTACCCCATACGCAGCGCCGTCCAGCGCAGAACCAATTGGCCCACCGCGAAGACGCCGATCACCGCCAGCACGGAAGATGTGTGGCCCAGCAGACCGGCAAGACAGATAACCATGACCAGGGTCGGTCGCAAACCCAGCCAGAACAGCTGATCGCCAAGCGAGGCCAGAGCCCGTCCCACCGAGTCCCGGAAGGTACCGATCACTCCCGGCAGGACCTCCCGTCCGGTGTTTCGGTCTTCTTCCAGCCGCACCAGTCCGCCGATGAGGAAATTGGCCAGGTAGGGATTGGTATTGAAAAATCCGTAGTACCGTCGGCAGAAGACCCGGTCCCGGTTCACGTCGTGCCGGTTCCGGCGCAACCAGGGCAGGACCGTCCACAGAAGACCCAGGTTCTGCATGCGCTGGTGATTCCAGGAAGCCTGCAAGGTCAGGGACCTCAGGAACAGAGACAACTGCAGCCGCCGGGGCATCGTTTTCACGGCGTTTCCTCAAGCAACATAGTGGGCCACCAGAAATGTGCAGACCAGGCCCAGGGTCATCCAGGGCCAGCTGGATTTCAAACCGTACCGCTCGATCATGGTCCCGACCCCCAAGCCGGGCAACAGCAGAGGCAATGTCCCGAGCGCCGCCTGTAACACCTGGGGAAGATGGGTGAAAAGGGGTATCCATACTTTGAGCATCAGCAGGACGAACAGGATCCCGGAGCCGAAACCGCGCAGAAAGGCAATCAGCAGGCAACGGATATGCAGCTGCTCGATCCTGCCCAAACGGCCGTCGCGAAGGCTGTGGAGTCCTCCCAACATAATTGTCCCGTTGATCCGGCGTGCGGCCTGAATGATGGGATGGCCCAGCATACTCAACAGGCCCGCCCCCAAAATGACCCATCCCAGCAGTTGCCAGGTTCCCGCCGGATCACTGGCCAGGCCGGGTGGCAGGGACCGACCGCCGAGCAGTGTTCCGGCTACGGCGGCGACGACCGCGCTGGTATGGTCACCGGTGAACATCTGGCCGATGGGCAGATTTCCGGCCAGGACGAGTTGAATGGGCAGCCCCACGGCCAACCCGGTCAAGGGGTCCCCGCACACGTATCCCGCCAGGACGGCCGCCGGCAGGGGCTGTCCGAACCAGGTCTGGGCCAAGGCGGTATCATCAAGGGCCAAAACCCCGGCCAGGAGCCCCAGGACGAATAGGGAAAACCAGGTGGGGTCGGACACAAGAGCCAGGGGAACCCAGGGGGCCATCAGAACTTCTCCCCCATCTCCAGTAGCAGTGTCTGGTCGAGCAAATACTCCCGACCGCCTGGCACCTGCTGTGCCGACAGGGTCATTCCCATTTCCAGCAGGCGCACGAAGGCTTTCAAATCCTGGCGGTCCACATAGACGAAAGGCAGCATTTCCCGTTTGCCGGGACCGAAGTGAAGACCGCCCACGTTGACCTCACTGATCGGAATGCCGAGCCTCACCAATTCGGCCATTTCCTCGGGAGACCCCGTCAGCAGCAGTACCTGTTCGGCGCGGTGTTCATTATCGAAAAGTCTGGCCGCGACCTTGGACACAGGCAGGATGGAGACCTCGATGCCCGGGGGCACAGTGCTGGCATAGACCCTGACCTGCCAGGAATCCGCAGCGATGGCGTTGTTGGCCAACAGAATCCGATCGGGACGCAGCTGTTCACTCCAACCTACCGTCACCTGGCCATGAATGAGGCGATCGTCGATGCGGGCCAGAACCACCGGCATCAGCGGCCTCCCACCAGGACGATGGCCTCTCTGCCCTTCTGAACGATCTTGGCGACCAGTTCTTCGAAATCACCGGATTCCCGCCAGGTCACGAACCCCAACAGCATCGCCAGGTTGACCCCGCTGATTATGGCGATGTCGGGATCCTGACCGCAGGCCAGTTGGGCGCTCGCCGCGCAGCTGCCGCCGTAGTCGTCGATCAGGATCAGTCTGGGGGACGTTTCGTCCGGATCCCCGTCGTCGCCGACGGAAACCTCGGCCAGCCACTCCTTGATCTGGGCGGTGATGGCGACGGCCGCCTTGCCGCTGTTGGACATGGCTTTCAGACCAGGGATTGGCCCGAGGATCATTTCCGTTACCCGCACAAGTTCCCGACCGATGTCTCCATGGGTGATCACCAAGGCCTTGATCATGCGGATGCCGCCCCTTCCCTGCTCATTCCCTGTCCTGATCCAGGTAGTCGCGCAGTGGCTGGCTCGAGCGCATGGATTCCAGAATGCGGTCGTTAAGGACCTGGGCGGCGTCGTATCCGTAGGCCTTCAGCATGAAATTGAGGGCGATAACCTCGCTGATCACCGTGATGTTCTTGCCCGGATACAGGGGGACGTCCACCTGCGGAACATTCACACCCAGGATTTCGGTGAAGCGGTTTTCCATGCCCACCCGTTCGTAATCGATCGAATCATCCCACTCTTGCAGTTGCACCTCCACCTCGATCCGCTTCTGCATACGTATGGCCCTGATTCCAAAAATGGCCTGCACGTCGATGACGCCGATACCGCGGATCTCCAGATGGTGCCGCAGCACTTCCCGGTACCGGCCGATCAGGACGTCCTCGGTCGTTCGAGTGATCTCGACGATGTCGTCGGCCACCAGGCGGTGACCCCGTTCGATGAGGTCCAGGGCGCATTCACTCTTGCCGATCCCGCTGCGTCCGGTGAACAGCAGCCCCACGCCGTAGACGTCCACCAGGGTGCCGTGAACCTCCGTCCGGGGAGAAAAGACCTTTTCCAGGTGATGGGAAATTTCGGCAATGAACTCCACCGCAGTCAGGGCGGTACGGATCAGGGGGAATCTCCGCTCCTGGATGAGATCCATGATCGGACGTGGCACCGGCTGATCCATGGCGATGAAGATCACGGGGGGGTCGAGACTCAGGACCCTCTCCACGGCCGCCCTCTGTCCTGCGGGGTCCAGGGTGGACAGGAAGGCGGTTTCCGATTCACCGAATACCTGGATCCGGCGAGGCAAGAAATTTTCCGCGAACCCCATCAGGGCCATACCCGGACGGTGGACATCAGGTGCGTGAACCAGGATGGCTTTAGCCGGAATGTCGGAAAGAACTTCCAGCAGGAGCGCTTCCTTGAGCTCCTCATAGAGGTCCTGGATAGTAACCCTGTTCATTGGATTCCCCTGAGGCTGGGCCGCTCAGCCGTTTTCGGACTCCATGAGTCCCAATTCACCGTTGGTCCGGCGGTAGATCACACCCAGCCGGTCATTACCGACATTCCGGAATACCAGGAAAGGCAGATCCCCCGCCTCGAACTTCTCACGGGCGCTGGTGACGTCAATGTTCTGCAGGACAAAACCCGCTGTTGTCATGTCTTCAAATTCGGGCTGGACTGATCCTGCGGACATGGCCCGCCCCAGCCCTCCCTCCTCACCCATCTGCTTGCCGCGGATCTTGCCCTTGAATTTGGCCAGTTGCTTGCGGAGATTCTCCATCATTTCATTGACGGCGAACTCGGGTTCCATTCCCTCGCCCTTGGCCCGGAATTCAGTGCTTTTCAGGTGCAGGACGGAATCAGCGGAAAAACGTCCGGCTTCGTGCAAAATGGTCATCTTGAGGGATTGCACGGGCCGGGGACTGAACTTTACCAGTTTCTCCACGTCCGCTTCGATCAATTCCCGCTGGTCGTCTCCCATGGTGAAATGCCTGGCATTGATTTCCAACTGCATGGCGTCCTCCTTCATATCGGTTCTGGCGCGGGCCCCGGGTTCGATCAGAATTGCTTGCGCATCCTGGCGCTGAGAATTCCCATCTGTTCCCGGTACTTGGCCACGGTTCGTCGGGCTATCTTCAGTCCCTTCGTATGCAATATATCCACGATTTTCTTGTCCGACAGCGGTTTGGACAAATTCTCATTGTCGATGATATCCCTGATCATTATCTTGACCGCCTTGGCGGCCACCTCGGTGCCGTCGTGTGAATCAATGCCGGCGCTGAAGAAGTATTTCAGGGAAAAGACTCCGCGTGGGGTCTGCACATACTTCTGGCGGGTGACCCGGGACACGGTCGATTCATGCATGCCAATGGTCGAGGCCACCTGCTGCAGGGTCAGGGGCCGCAGGGCGATGGCGCCCTTCTCGAAGAACTCCTTTTGCTCGGCCACTATGGCTTCCATTACCCTGATCATGGTCCGGCGGCGCTGCTCGATGGTCTTGATGACCCACTCGGCGTGACGTTTCCTTTCGTCGATGAACTTGATCTCGTTCTCGTTGCCCATGGCCGAACCCTCGTAGGCCTGGCTGACCCGCAGCCGGGGCAGGTTGGAATCGTTGAGATAGACGGCGAACTCGTCCTCCCCCTCGTCCATCTTGACCACTTCCAGATCCGGGACGATGGAGCGGGCACCTTCGGTGTTCACCGACAGACCGGGGCGGGGATCCAGTTCCCCGATACGCTGGGCGATCGCCTGGACTTCCTTGGGAGTGATCTTCATTTCCCGGGCGATGTCGCCGAACTTGCGGTTCGTCAGCGCAGCGAAGTGATGGTTGATGATATGGGCCTCATCCGAATCCATCAGCCCTCGCGCGGCCAGTTGCAACAGGAGACATTCCTGCAGATCGCGCGCTGCAACACCGGGCGGATCGAAATCCTGAATGCTCTTCAGGACCGCCTCCACTGCCTCTTCGTCGACTTCGTAATAGGCGGCGATTTCGGACAGGGGGCAATCCAACTGCCCATCCTCGTTCAGGCAACCGATGATGTACTCGCCGATCATCCTTTCGATACCCTCGGGCACCGCCAGCTGCAACTGCGCTGTGAGATCATCCTGGCCCGAGGGAATGTATTTTTGCGGCCGTTCGAGTTCGTCTTCCTCGTCATAACCCCTCTCGCTGGCGAGGCTCCGGAAACCCTCATCCCAGCTGTCGCCCCAATCACGGTCCTCGTCCTGGGGGTTCTGTTCCTTTGCCCGGACCTTCTCGTCCATGGCAGCTATTTCGTCTTCGCGGCGGATCTCCTCCTCGATCTCCTCTTCGGGCTCGATTTCCTCAAGCAGTGGATTACCCTGAAGTTCGAGCCGGAGTATCTGTTCGAGTTCCAGTGTGGGGACCTGCAGGAGCTTCAGGGCCTGCTGGAGCCGCTGGGTCATGACCAGCTGCTGACGCAGTTGCATGCTCTGATGTAAACCTATCTTGGGACCCATGATGACCGAGCCTTCCTTTGACCTTGCTGAAGCCGGGGATCCTTCCCCGGTATCTGGGATCCGGTTACAACCGGAAATTTTCGCCCAGGTAGATTTCCCGTGCCTTGTCCGAGGACACGATCTCCTCGGAAGTGCCGGACATCTCGATCCTGCCCTCAAACAGGATGTACGCCCGGTCGGTGATGTTGAGGGTCTCACGGACATTGTGATCGGTGATGAGAACCCCCAGCCCCTGATCGCACAGCTGGCACACCACCGTCTGCAGATCCGCCACGGCGATGGGATCGATACCCGCGAAGGGTTCGTCAAGGAGCATGAACTTCGGTTCGGTCACAAGCGCCCGGGCGATCTCCACCCTCCGCCGCTCACCGCCCGACAGTTCATAGCCCCGGTTCTTGCGGATATGGCTGACACCCATCATCTCCAGGAGTTCGTCCCGGCGGCGGCGGCGGGCGGCCCGGCCCATCTTCAAGCTCTGCAACACGGCCATGACGTTGTCCTCGACCGTCAGTTGCCGAAAAATCGATGATTCCTGAGGAAGATAGCCGATGCCCAGGCGAGCTCGCTTGTACATGGGCAGACGCGAAACGTCACGGTCGCCGATATAAACCTTGCCGCCGTCCGGCGAGATAAAGCCCACGATCATGTAGAACGATGTGGTCTTGCCGGCCCCGTTGGGACCGAGCAGGCCCACGATTTCGCCCTGATTCAATTCGAGATCGACATTGTCGACAACGGCGCGGCCGCGATAAACCTTGCGCAGACTCCTGGTCCTGAGAGTAGCCGAGGCTCTGCTAGCTGTCACCGGGACCCGCTTTCCGCGTTTGTCTCATCTTCAACTTCGACCGCCACTTCCTGCTTTATCTCAATGTACTCCAGATCCGGGGTGGCCTCCAGTCCGATTCCCGTCAGAACGTCGCCGTCCCGGGTGAAACGGTTGAAGACATCGTTGTGGATCAACTGGGTCTCGTTGTTGAAATATAGTTCCTCGGTTTCCAGCCGCCGTTCGTCGTCGGTAACGACAACGACGTTTCCCCACGTATGAATATCCTTGGTGGTGAGATCGGCCAAACCACTATCGGCGGTCAGCACCGAAAAATGATCGCCGCCCTTGAAGAAATCCATGCGGAGGGTGACCAGGTGGACGTCCCTCTCCCCGGCGTACTTCAGCATCTTTTCACTCTGGAGTATCCACTGCCGGACCCCCGCCTCTGATTCGATCAGGCGGTAGCCGAAGAACTGTTGTTCGGGGACCCGCCCTGTCTTGGCGCCCGACGTGGCGGTCCGGACCGGTTCCTGAGAGTCACCACAGCCAACAACCACAGCCAGGAAAGCACTGTAAACGACCAGCCGGGCGGTGCGCCGGTCCGGAAAGAATTTCAGCGCAAATCTCTTCATGGTGTCCAGACGTGCTCCACGACGATTATCCACTCGTTGCCACCCTCAACCTCGGGGTGATTCGCGATCATGAATCCCACCGGTTGTGAAACCACACCCACTCCGCCGGGTTCCGCCGTATGAAGTATTCCAGCTGGGCGTTGCAGAGAATCATGAAGTCCATCACATCTTCGTCAGTACGCCCGGCTTCCTTGAACGCCAAAGGCGGCCGGTGAAGAACCAGATGGCGGTTCCGTCGACGGTCCCGGGTGATGGCCACCGGCAACACGGGAATCCGGTAACGCGATGCCAGACGTGCCAGTCCCGCGGGCGTGGGTGCGGGTTCCCCGAAAAACGGGACAGCCAGGTTCTGCACCCGCGTATTCTGATCCTGCAGTACGGCCACGATTCCTCCTGACCCGAGGTAGCGCAGCAATGGTCCGACTCCATCCTGCCGCGGCAGAACGGTCATCCCCAGCCTGCGACGGCGACCCTGCAAGAGCCTGTCCACAGGCGGATTGCTCACCGTGCCCGTTACCACGCCCAGACCGTCCAGACCACGCGCCCGGAGTTCCCTGACCAGCCAGGCTCCGAGCAGTTCCCAGCAGCCCAGATGACCGGTCAGGATGAATACGCCCCGTCCAGGTGCGGCCAGGTCGGCAAGTACATCTCCAACCCCGGGCCTTCCGGCCACCAGACCGGGCTCTTCCACCACTGAACCATTTATTTCTAGAAGACGGTCGGCGGCCAAGGTGTCGAACAGATTGAGACCCAGAGCCTCGGCCGCCTCCCTCAGGAGACACCGGCGTTCCTGTTCGTCAAGTTCGGGAAACACACGGGCCAGGTTGACTTCGGCCACATGCCGGTCAGCCGGCCGCACGTGAAGGGCCAAACGGGCCAAGGCCACGCACATCCGACGACCGAAGGTGACGGGAACCCGATCAGCAAGATGGATCATCATCACCACAAACAGCCAGTAGAAGCGCCGGCGGGCTCTTCTCCACAGAGCAATGTCACCCTCGGGCAATGGGTCCAGCCCTCCCGGGTTGTTCACCACGGGCGGCGGCACGCCAATCGAGCCGCCACCTGAGTCATACTTTGGCCTGCAGGAGAGAGCCCGTCAAGCACAAGCTGTGCCACTTTCACAACTAGTTTCCTGACAATGTATTGAATGATTTACAAAAGGAATATAATTGATGAATGATCAGGCCGAATGGCCCATCGACAAAAAATCACAGAAGGCCTGCTCGCAGAACATCATGGATATGCAACAGTCCCACGGGTCGGTTGGAAGGGTCCGTGGCCAGCAGCAGCGTCACCGGACCACGTTTACGTTCCTCCATCATGCGCAGGGCGCTGATGGCCAACGTATCAGGACTGACGGTCATAGGACGTTCGTTCATGGCGTGGGTGATGGACAGGTCCAGAGCGTCCTCCCTCTCCAACAGAACCCGCTTGATGTCCCCGTCCACGCACAATCCCACCAGCTTGCCTTGATCATCGACCACGCACGTGCCCCCCAGGCGCTTGCCCACGATTTCAGGAAGTGATTCCCTGAGGGTCAGCCGGTGCGAAACGACCGGCAGTTCTTCGCCCATATGCATCAGTTCGGAAACCTTCGTCAGCAGGCTGCGGCCGAGAACCCCGCTGGGGTGGAACATGGCAAAATCTTCCGCCCGAAAACCCCGCAGCTTGATCAGGACCACGACCAGGGCGTCACCCATGGCCATACCGGCCACGGCGCTCGTAGTCGGGGTGAGATTCAGGGGACACGCCTCCCGCTCGATGGGAGTGTACAACAGAATGTCGCTGGCGGCGGCGATTTCCGAATTCCGCACGCCGGTGATGGCCATGGTGGTCATCCCGAATTGTTTGCACCGGACCAGCAACGTCACCACTTCCTCGTTACTGCCGCTGCGGGAAATGGCGATGAGGATGTCGGAGCCCCGCACGATGCCGAGATCGCCGTGGATGGCCTCAACCGGATGGATGAAATGGCTGGGCGTCCCGGTGCTGGTAAGGCTGGCCGCCAACTTCCGGGCCACGATGCCCGATTTCCCCAGACCAGTCACCAGGACCCTGCCCGAGCAGGCAAAAAGGAGCCGGGCAGCCCGGGCGAATTCCGCGTCCAGGCCGAGACCGATAGCCTTGAGGGCTCCCGCTTCCTGGAGGAAGGCCTCGCGACCGAGAGCGATCAGCTCTTCATCCTTCATTTCACCCGGACTCGGTTTCCTGCGGGGCGCTTCAATCATTGCCGGGTCTCCTCTTCGGCGTCGGACGACAGTTCCTCCCCGGTGGGCTGGTCGTCCTTGCTGTCCAGCAGGGACAGTGCCTGGCCGTACAGGCCGGCACTTTTCAGGACAAGGTCCACCACTTCCCGGACCGCCCCCTGGCCCCCTTCGCGATCGGTCACGTAACAGCAGAATTCCTTGACCTCGCTCGGGGCCGACGGCACCGCGACCGCGCTGCCGACTTCGTACATGGCCGGCAGATCGATCAGGTCGTCTCCCATGTAGAGGGTATCCTGCGGGCTGCAGCCCGTCTCGGCCAGGATTTCATGGAGGGCCGCCACCTTGTCGAAACGACCCAGCTTGACGGCATCGAAGCGCAGTTCCCGGCAACGGCGGCCGACGATCTCGCTGTTGCGGCCCGTCAACACCGCCCGCTTGATGCCCGCCAGCCGTCCCATCACGAGGCCGAGTCCGTCCTGACTGTGGAATTCCTTGAGCGCTTCCCCCTCGGCGCTGTAGATCAGGTTGCCGGGTGTCAGGACTCCATCGGCATCAAAGACCATCAACCGCACCCGCGCCATGCGGTCCGCCAACTCCTCGCCCAGCAGGATGACCGCCTCCTGCCGGTAGTCGTCATCCGTACGGGGAGGCCAGGGTCGCTGATCCCGGTTGACTTCGTTCACGCGTTGGCCTCCAGGTACAGGTTTCGGAACTTTATCAACTCCGCCACGAGGGGTTCGAAGACATCCAGGGGCAACTGGCTGCCCGCGTCGCTCATGGCGCGCGTTGGCTCGGGATGGGCCTCAATGAAGATCAGATCGCTGCCCGCGGCAATGCCGCAGCGGGCCAGCAGGGGGATGAGCTCCGGTTTGCCGCCGGTGGTGATCCCGGTGCTGCCGGGCGACTGGACGGAGTGCGTGGCGTCGAAAACCACGGGGTGTCCCAACTCGCGCATGATCCTTATCGAGCGGAAATCGACCGTCAGATCGCGGTACCCGAAAAACGAGCCCCGTTCGGTGAACATTATCCTGTCACATCCCACACGACGGAGTTTTTCCGCGGCGTGGGCCATGTCGGCGGCGGCTAGAAACTGTCCCTTCTTGACGTTGACCACGCGGCCGGTGCGGCCCGCGGCCTCCAGCAGTGAGGTTTGGCGGCAAAGGAACGCGGGAATCTGCATGACTTCGGCCACCTGGGCCACCGCTTCAGCCTCTTCGGGATGATGGATGTCCGTCAGTACAGGCACCCCCACGGCATCCCGGATCCGGTCCAAAAGACGCAAGCCGTCGTCAAGGCCCGGCCCGCGGTAGGAGTCGGTGCTGGTTCGATTGTCCTTCCGGTAGCTGGACTTGAAACAGTAACCTGCACCCAGACGCCTGCAGATGGCGGCGAGGGTTTCGGCGGTATCCAGCATCTCGCCGGGATCCTCGAGGACGCAGGGCCCGGCTATGACGTACAGG
>CBDUYZ010000019.1:0-16272 GCA_965371575.1 uncultured bacterium | reverse complement strand
CCGGCCACCACGTCGGTGTGCCCGTTGATGAACTTGGTCATGCTGTGAAGGACGATGTCGGCTCCAAGTTCCAAAGGATTCTGCAGGTACGGCGAGGCGAACGTGTTGTCTACCGTAAGCAGGGCGCCCTTGGCGTGGGCGATCTCGGCGCAGGCCGCGATATCGGCCAGTTTCAAGGTGGGATTGGCGGGAGTTTCCAGGTAGACGAGCTTGGTTTCGTCCCGCATGGCGGCGGCCAGGTTCTCGGGGTCGGAGGTGTCCACGAAGGTGCTCTCGACGCCGAAACGTGGGTACTCGGTTTCAAGGATCATTCGGCTCGGCCCGTACAGGCTTTCGGTGGCCACCGCGTGGGCGCCCTGTCCCAGCAGGGTGAGATAGACCATGTTCACGGCCGCCATACCGCTGGCCGCGCCCAGGCCGCCGCAGCCGCCCTCCAGTTGGGCGATATTGTTTTCCAACGCCTCGGTGGTCGGGTTGCCCAGACGGGTATACTTGTAGCCGGGTTCGCCGCCGAAACAGGCAGCGCCGTGGTCGGCGTCCCGGAAGGCGAAGGTGGATGTCTGGTAGATGGGTGGGGCGACCGCGCCGGTCTGGGGATCGACGTGCTGCCCCGCGTGGATGATGCGGGTCATCATGCCCCGCTTGCCGATGTCTTTCATCATGAGGCCTTTCCGGTGCGACCGGCTCGGTATACCGGGCCTTGAGGGAGAACCCGCGCAGGACCGGCCGATCAACCTTGTTCCGCTGGAATGTGCGTCATATAATATGGGTGACGATCCCCCCCAATTCCAATGTCCCGACCGCTTTTTCGAGTTCCGGGGCCTTTCGGAGGTTTTTGATGATGACGTCGCAATTCCCCGTACTCCGCCGCGTATCTCACATGTTCCCGACCATTCCGGCCCTGCTGGTCGTTCTGGCCCTGCTGAACAATACGTCCGCGGGAGCCGAAACCGGAAAATATTGGAATTACCTGCCTGCAAATGAGACAGGGGTTGAGGCTTTTCGCGCCGCCCATCCGGAGTGGGACGGCCGGGGGGTGGTCGTGGCCATCCTGGACACCGGGGTCGATGCCTTCGCGCCGGGCCTGCTGAACACGTCCACCGGCTTGACCAAGCTGATCGACGTGAGGGATTTCAGTACCCAAGGCGACTGGGAGACCGCTCTGGCGGAACGGGAAGAATCCGTCGACGACACATCTGTGGTGTTCAGGACGGAGGACGGCCTTCTGCTCCGCGGTGCCGAGGCCCTGCCGATTCCCCCCGGCGATGAGGACATTTCCCATCCGGTCTACATCGGGGTCATCGCCGAGAAGGATTTCGTCGACAGTCCGGACGTCTATGACCTGAACGACGACGGCGACAATTCCGACCGGTTCGGTTTCCTGGTCTACGCCGCGCAACGGCAGGCCGTCGAGGAGGCGCTGGGCGTCGGTGCCGGCTACGAGATGATGATGGACCTGAACGACACCGCCGGGCGGACGGTTGCCACCGAGCGGTTGTCCGACCGGGTCTGGGTCGTAGTTGTCGACACCGACGGCAACGGCGACCTGGCCGACGAGAAGATGCTCCGCGACTACCGGGTCAACTACGACACGTTCGCCCTGGCCAGCGACAACGAGCCCGATTCCCGCGCCCTGATGGCCTGGGAGGTCAATGTCTTGACCAAAGAGGACCATCTCGGCAACCCCGAGGCACCCACCGTCGAATTCCATTTCGACGACGGTTCCCACGGTTCGCACTGCGCCGGTATCGCGGCAGGCCACGAAGTCAGCGGGCAGGCTGGAATGCACGGGGGCGCGCCCGGAGCCTGGGTCATTTCGTTGAAGCTGGGGGACAACCGTCTTTCCGGAGGCGCCACGCGCACCAGCAGCATGAAGAAGGCTTACGACTACGCCGCGGCCTTTGAGGAGAAATACGGCATCCCCGTGGTAGTGAACATGAGTTTCGGCATCGCGTCGGTTGAAGAGGGCGACGACGCCATGGGCGGCTGGCTGAACGAATTGCTCAGGGAGCATCCCACCCTGTACGTGTGCACCAGCGCCGGCAATGAAGGCCCGGGTCTGTCGACCATCGGACTGCCGGCCACCGCCTGGAGCGTGATCACCAGTGGCGCCTATCTGTCCCCGGCCATGGGGGCGGATCTGTACAGCGCCCGCATGGAGCAGGCAACTCTGTTCAATTTCAGCAGCCGGGGCGGTGAGACGGCCAAGCCTGACGTGGTGGCCCCCGGGTCTGCCCTCAGCACAGTGCCGGGTTACGTCGACGGCATGGCCCGCTTCAACGGCACCAGCATGGCCTCACCCCAGACCGCCGGCGCGGTGGCCTGTCTGGTCAGCGCCGCGCGGCAACAGGACCTGGATATCCACTGGGGCATGATGAAGCGCGCGCTGATCGCCGGCGGCACCCCTGTGCCCGACCTGTCCCTGACCGACCAGGGCGGCGGCCTGGTGATGGCGGACGCTACCTGGAACGTGCTGAAAAAGCTGGCAGCAAGCGAAAGTGCCCATAAGATCCTGTGGTACGATATCTCCACCGACTGCGTGTTCCAGGCTGACGGCGAGAGCGACGCCGCCTACTGGCGCACCCCCGGCGGGACGCCTCACGCCCCGGAAAGCGTGACCTTCACCATCAAGCCCGTCTTCCATCCCGACCTGGGTCCCGACGAGAAGGATTCCTTCTTCCGCAGCTTCAATTTCAAAAGTGAGAGTGACTGGTTGAAAGTCGTTTCCGGCGATCGCTACATCCGGGGCGACATGGGCATGACCGTCACCTGCCAGTACGACGGCAAGAAACTGGCCGAACCCGGCGCCTACTCGGCTCGGGTGATCGGCAGCCTGGATGGTGGCGACCTCGGTGGCCTGGCCGGACGGGAGTTCTATCTGTGGAACACCGTGGTCGTCGGTGATCCGGTGGGTCCGGTCGGTGGTTACAGCAAGGAGTACGATGGCAAAGATTTGGCGCAGAGCTCGGTTCACCGTTACTACGTGAACGTGCCCGCCGGCGCGACGGCCATGCGCGTGCGACTGGAAGTCAGCGAGGATACAGGGTCAGACCAGGGAGCCATGGTGCTGACGGAAATCTGCAATCCGGAAGGCCATGTGCGAGGCGGCTGGAGCGGTTATGCCAGCGTGGATGAAGACCCCATCAAGGACCAGACGGTGCTGGCCCCCGAGCTCTATCCCGGCATCTGGGAAATCAACGTGGCCAGCAGCATCATGGCAAGGGATTTGAGTGATTACCGGCTCAGTGTCTCCTTCGACGGCTACACCGTCACACCGGCCACGGTGACAGCTCTCGAGCGCCAGGAGAATGGTGAGGACGCCACCGCCGACATCACGGTGACGCGTTCCTTCACCGGGGTGTTCAAGGGTGGCGCCTCGGTGGTCATCGAGGGTTTCGCAGGAACCGAGGAGGTTGAGGTCGCCCAGGCCGACGAGTATACCCGGGAGTTCACCCTGGATAGCACCACGCCCCGCGCGGGTTTCCATCTGGTCATGTCCGAGAAGGTCGGCAACCTGTTCACCGACTGCTCCGTGAACATCCTCGATGACACCGGCCAGGCAGTCCACATCAACGCCTTCGACGGGCTCGAGGCGGACATCGGGGTATCCCTGCCCTCCGGTACCCAGGAGGCGACATTCACCCTGCAGGTGGTCGGCGCCTTCGCCCTGGCAGCGGACATGGAGGAGTGGGGCTTCGATCTGGAGGAGAAGTACTACTTCGCCCACCCGGTTCAGGGTCAGGTCAAGCGTGCCGAGGGCGGTCCGCTGCGTCTGTATTGCGGCGTGCCGACTGAGGTCGAACTCAGTTTTGCCGAGGAATGGCCCGCGCCTCCGTCCGACCTGAAGACATTTGGAAACATAAGCTTCAACGACACCAATACCGACGACAGGCGGCCCGGGGACGAGGGCGGCCGCCAGGTTCTTGAAATCCCGATCAGGCTGGATTGAGCCTGCTAGTTCCGGGCCGCCTCGGCCAGGATACCTTCCAGCTTGACCATGTGCTCGACGCGGGAAGCGTGGTCCTCCGCCCAGGACCGCGCGGCTCCGCCCGCCTCGGGACCCAGCTGCGAAGCTTTGACCAATCCTGCCAACAACCCGGCGGGATTGCGCGGCGGTACCACGATTCCGTTGACCCCGTTTTCGATCATTTCGGAGATACCACCCATGTCCGTCCCGACCAGCGGCAGACCGGATGCCAGAGCCTCCAGGGCGGCCATGGGTCCGTTTTCGTAACACTCCGAAGGCAGCACGGAATACCGCGAACGGCCGAGCGCCTTTCGCAGGCCAGTTCGGTCGAGACTCCCGAGAATCTCAACTCTTTTTAACTCGAGCTGCGCCACCCTGGCCCGGAGGTTTCCCTCGCATGGTCCCGATCCGGCGAGGAGTAGTCGTAGGGGAGGATCTGTCATTTCTCCGGCGGCGAATCCCTTTTCCCACAGGGATTGTGCGTCCAAGAGCGTGCGCAACCCTTTTTCGGTGGATATGCGGCCGAAGTACAGATAGGAGTCCCGGTCCGCTGAGGATTGCACATGTCGCGGATGCCAGAGGTCCAGGTCCACGAAATTGGGCATGTGGCGGAGCTTGGCGGCGGGATAACCCCATGAGATGTACTTGTCCCGGATAAACCGGCTCGGACACAGAAAGAGGTCGACGGTCTCCTCGTAAAGGCGGCGTGATCGCTGGTGGAAGGTTTCCACGGCGGCCAGCAGCGAGGCGACACGCGACTCCTTGACGCACCTGTGCCGGACAGCGTTGTGCAACTGGCCGCCCCGGCATTTTTCGCAGACCTCGCCGTCCCGCAGCATGTGTGTGGCCGGGCAGAGCAGACGCAGGTCGTGCAGAGTCATGACCACGGGAACGCCGTGTCGGCGCAAAACCGGTAGGATGGAAGGGCTGAGGTGATGGTAGATGTTGTGCAGATGAGCCACTGCCGGCCGGAATTCCTTCAAGAGGGATTCCAGTTTGGCGGTGGCCTCCAGGTTCCAGATCAGGGAGAGGGCGTCGCCCAGGGCTCCGCCGGAAAAGCGGGGTGTGCTGTAGTCCCGCGCCCGCACAAAGAACCGACTCCACGGGGATGGCCGGGCGTCCGCGTCCGCCATGGCGAAGGGTGCCACGTCCCAACCCGCGGCCAACAGATCCTGCTCTTCCTGCACGAGATAACGGCCCACACCGCCGGCGGGGCCCATGTCATGGTAGAATTTGTTTATCAACAACAACTTACGATTGGGCATACTACAGCTCCAACTAAGTGCGGCTGCAGGGGACGGGCCGCTGTTTCCCCATGAATAACCCGGTCAAAACCATGGGTCAACCTTTCCCGGTTCCGAACGATAACAATTTAGAGGGAGGGAAAAGTATTTTCTGACTCCACTTCGGCCGGATTTTCGGCTGCGCCGTCGGTCCGGCGAGGTCGGTCAGGAAAGGTCTGCATGAGTCACAATCTTCACAGGCTAAGCCACCACACACGCTGGCAGATTATTGCCAGGGTGCTTCCTGTGATGTTTCTGGCGGTCCTTTCCATCGGGGCGATCAGCTGGGTGATCTTCACCCACCATGCGACCGTCACGGCGAAAATGATCGAGGAGAATGAAATAGGCTCCCTCCTGGACAATCTCCGCCGCCGGTCCGCGTTGGAGGCCATGGCAGTGGAGATCCGCCAGAATGATTTCTTGGCCCGCGGTGGACGGGCAGACGGCACTCACCTCGTGGAGGATCTCCTCCAGATGGAATTGCTGGACGGGGTGGCTCTGGGTCGGCCGCAGGCAGCCGAGGACGAAAGTCAGGGGATATTCAGCCTGGTGGATTCCCTTGTTACCGAGACCAACATGGCCACGGTATCGGGCTGGTTGCGGAAAAACAACCACTGTTTCCAGCCGGGATATTCGTCGGGCAACTGGTCCAAGGTTCGGGTTCCCGGCGCCCCCGTCCTGGTGGACTCCAATCCCGGACATCCGGTGTATCTATTCCCGCCCCTGCTTCTGGAGGCTTCCGGCGAAAACAGCGGATCCCGGTTGGCCTTATTGCCGGTGATGATCCGGGATGAGTTGCATGAGGTCCGAATGGGACATCCGGTGTATTTCCTGGATCTGAAGGCCTTGGTCGGGGATTTCCAGCCCGAGGACTGGTGGTGCGTCCTGGACGACGAAGGAACCGTGGCGGTTTCGGCCGCCGGAGACGCCGAGGCAGGTGTCAGTCTGATCGACCAGCCTCGCGACGACAGCGACGGGGTGTTCGGCGTGGCTGCGGGACACGAACTCTGGCGTCCTTTCCAGCCGGGGGAAAACGTCAGGACCGTGATCGTCGGCGGCATGTTGTCGCCCTGGATCGTTACCGTCGGGCGCGATCGGGATCTGCCCTTCATCTTTATGACGGCACATGAGGTCTCGGGACTGCGGGCCCTGGGTCTGCGTTATGTGATATTGGTGCTGGGCGTGGCCCTGCTCGCCCTGAGTCTTGCCCTGTATGGCGTCACCAAGGTGGTCCACAAGGTGTCCCAGCGTCTGTCCCATCTGGCCATCAGCAAGGACGAAGCCCATCGCCTTGTCCAGATCAAGGCGGATAATCTGCGCGGTACTCTCGACGACTTGCGGGCACTGGACAAGGCCAAGGACGATTTCCTCGTCCTGATTTCCCACGAAGTCCGCACGCCGTTGACGGCGATCATGGGTGGGGTGGATTTCCTGAAAGCGTCGGTGGCGAAGGCCGCCGGTCCCGAACGGAAACTCCTCGACCGGCTGAATATCCTGGAGAGTGCCTCGATCATCGAAAGCAGCGGCCAGCGGCTCGTCGGATTCATGAACGATGCCATCCAGATGACGTCCATCCAGTCCAGTGGCCGGCAGCTTGACCTGCAGCCGGTGCCCGTCGCCAGTTTGGTGGAAATCGGATTGTGCGGGATCAGGGAGTGCGCCCACCTGCGGGGCGTCACCGTGAGCAACGAACTGGAGGATGGGGCCGACTGGGCCGTGCTCTGCGACCAGAAGGTCCTGAAGGTGGCCTTCGAAAAGATCCTCAACAACGCGGTCAACCACAATTTCGAGGGCGGACGGATCGTGATCCGTGAAGCCGACAAGGTGCCGGGTCTGGAAGGGCACCACTCCAGTTTCGAACCCGAGGGAGAGTATTTACTGAAGGGCCAGGCCTCTTTCCGCCGCTGGGAGCACGAGAAGCTCACCTGGCGGCTGATCGAGATCTTCAATACGGGTGAACCCATTCCCGAAGATCGCCGCAATGCCCTGTTCGGGAAGTTTGAACTGGTCGGCCGGATCGAGCACCACCACAAGGGATCCGGGTTGAGTATGCCGATCGCCAACTCCGCGGTGAATAACCATGGCGGCTGTATCCTGGTTCATGCGGACAAGAGGATGGGGAATTCCTTCTTCCTGATGCTGCCCACCGTGCGGAGCGACGCGGTGCCCGACAACGGTTCGGATCCGGAGCTAGGGAACCAGGTGATTCAGGGTGTCGGCGGCCGAGCCGGGGACGAAGAGGTCGGCCAGATGACTGACGCCTCCCGGCTCGAGGTTGAATTCGATGACGCGGGCTCCCGCATCCCGGGCGGACCCGACCAGGCCGGCGGCGGGATAGACTGCACCGGCAGTGCCGATAACGAGGAAGATGTCACAATCGGCAGCGGCCTCGACTGAGGCGCCAAGAACTCCCGGATCGATTCCTTCACCAAACCAAACCACGCCCGGCCGGAGCAATCCTCCGCACTCCATGCAAGCGGGCGGGATGGGAATGGGCACCCGTCGGTCGAGACTTTCGGCCCCGCACTTCCGGCAGCGCACCATCCAGATCGAGCCGTGGAATTCCAGCACGCGGGAGTTGCCGGCCAGCTGATGGAAACCATCCACGTTCTGGGTGACGATCATCACCGGAGCGATGGTTTCCAGGCGGGCGAGAGCCTGGTGGGCGGCGTTGGGTTCGGCGGCGGCGATGAGGCTGCGGCGCCAGTCGTACCAACGCCAGACCAGGTCGGGATCGCGTGCGAACGCACCGGGCGTGGCGAGATCCTCGGGTCGGTACCGACTCCACAGGCTGTCCTGTTCGCCCCGGAAGGTGGGGATGCCGCTGGCGGCGGAAATACCCGCACCTGACAGAACCGTGATCCTGGTTTCCGCCGTTATTTCGTCCCTGATCCGTTCGAGTTCCGCGCGGATGTTCGAATCCATAACCACGACCAGCCTTGATCCGGATTATTCTGCCCGCTACGCCGGGAGCGCAGCGGGCAGAATAACCCGGGTTTAATCCCGGCATTGCCGGATGTTCAGACAAACCGGATAATGAATGATGTGGACTAGCTGCCTGCTGGAGCATACTCCCTGCGGCAAGTTTTAACAACTTAACCCGGATTATTCATGAATCGCCGTGGCGATTCATGAATAATCCGGGTCAACAGGGAAAGGGAGGCCCCCTTGGGTGCCATGCGGAAAAACTGGACAGGCCCCGCCTGGCGGATCATGGCCCTGCTGCTCATGGTCATGGCGTGGGCTTCGCCTGCGTGGGCCCGGGCGCCGGTGGTGGTCTTCAAGGTGGAAACCGAGGCTGGCCAGGCCGCCGCCCGGCGCTGCCACGAAATCTGGATGGCCGAGGGGCCCCGGCTGACGGCGGAACTCCTGTCGCGGGACTCCCGGGACGCGACGGCAGACACGGTCACCTGTCTGATCCTGAACACCAGTTCCTTTCAACGCCATTTCTCCGGCAGTATTCCCGACTGGGGAGTGGGTGTGGCTTTGCCTTCGGGACGGGTCATCGCCCTGGACTATTCCCGCCTCCCGGCGGTGGGCCGTGGCTTGCGTGAGGTGTTCCTGCACGAGATGGTGCATGCGCTCCTGTTCCAGGGCAGCAGCGGCGCCTGGCTGCCCGCCTGGCTTCACGAGGGCGCGGCCATGCTCTATTCGGGGGAATGGAAGTTCTCCGACACCGTATCTCTGATTCTCGACGGCAGTGTTCCGGACCTGGAACGGTTGCAGGGCCGGTTTCCCGTCCCGCATCGCCGGGCCGACCGGGCCTACCGGACCAGTCTGTTGGCGGTGTCACGGCTCCGGGAGGGTTACGGGGAAGAAACAATCGCCGATCTCGTGCGGGAAACAAAAAATTGTGGAAACTTCTCCGAGGCCTTCGCCACCGTGACCGGCGACGACCTTGATGATTTCCAACGGGAATTTTCCGCGGCGATGAAGCTGAAATTCGGGTGGATGTTGTTTATCACCAGATGGCCGGGACTCTTTGTCCTGGCTTCGCTTATTTTGACAGTTGGAGCAATCAGGAAAATTATCGTCAATCGCAGACGGCTGGCAGCCATGGAGGACATTTCGGATGCCACCAGATGGCCACCAAAGCCGGACTCCTTCAATTGAAGATCGATTGTCGGGCAAATTGCCCTTGTGACCGAGGAATCTCTTTGCTCACTTGGAGCATGTTGGTATCGTTACCAGATCCACAAAGTTCCAACCGCTGAAAATTCGGTCCCAAACGCTGTTCTAGGGCCGTTCCCACCCAGTTTCAGGCGGTTTTCCCGGGTTAGCGACAAGGTACGGACGCCGACTGGCACCCGGGTTGCACTGACTGCCTGATCTGAGCGATTTATGTAAAATCGCACGGTTTTCCGGAAGGATCGAAGTGAAAACTGCCTCTACCAAAATAATGATGTTCACCTTGATCTTGTCGATACTGACCGCCTCGGCCGCTTTGGCTCAGCAGCAGAGCGTCCGTTTTCACTGGAGTCCCAGCCTGGTGATCGAAGATGGCGATTTAGTTCCGGCGGAGTCCTTGAACTACGAAATCTGGCTAAAGCGGGGCACTGAAACGGAACAGATGGTCGCCTTCGTTCCTGACACGACATTCGTTTTTAGGGCCGATCCGGGCATCAACCAGTATATTCGCGTGTGCGGCGTGGACGACAAGGACCGACGATCGATCATGAGCGAATGGTCCGATCCTGTCTATTTCGAAAACAACGGCGAGATCGTCGCTGGTTCGGGCGGCGCCCAGCTCAGAGCCAACTATCCCAACCCTTTCAATCCCGAGACCCGCATCGTCTACGGTGTTCCCGACGACATCAAATCGAGCGACGTGGTGCGCCTGGAGATCTTCACGGTCCAGGGCTACCGCGTGAGGGTCCTCCCGGTAGACCGGTCGCCCGGCTGGCACGAAGTGGTCTGGGACGGCAAGGACGGCCGGGGGATGGTGACCTCGGCGGGTATGTACGTGATGCGGTTCATGGTGGGCAATAGTGTGGAAACAGGAAAGATGACGATGGTCAAATAGGGCGCGATCCAGGCCTCGCCTTTCCCAATCGCGATTAAATTACTATTATAGCCCCTCGTTTCGGCAATCGAGGGGCTTTTTATGTTTAGAGGCAGAAGATGACCGACACCGCGCCCGAGGGACCTTCTCTCATCAAACTCGGCAAGCTCGCCAACAACAAGGAATTCGACAAACTGGAAAATATCTGGATGGAGGCCCTGAGCCATCCCGGCTATTCCTGGAGGGAACTCATGCCCATCGCCGGCCAGGTGGGGCGACAGGGAGCGGTCGACCGTGCGGAGATCCTGATGGACATGGTCATCGGCCAGGTCGAGGAAGAAAGCGATACCGTCGAGGCCCTGGAAGCGGTGCGCAAGGGAGCGGAGCAATTGCCCTCGGGCAAGAACCTGGTTGAGCATCTGAAGAGGCTGTATCTCTCCCGGTATCCGGATTTTGCCGAGCTCGCTGATCTACTAAAGCTGGTTCTAGGGGATCCGGCTCCGCTGACCAAGACCGTGTCCAGGATCGAACTGTATATCCATCTCCAGCCGGGCGCCTTCGCCATGGATCGGAGTTTCCTTGTCCCGGGCCGGGTCGAGAGTGTGAACGGGAAAAAAGGCATCGTCACGGTCATATTCAAGGACCGCCGCGTGGAATACGGTCCTGCCGCCGTCCAAAAGCTCTCGCCCCGCCCCGCTGAATATTTTCCCGCCATGATCCTCTATGCACGGGACAAGTTGCGCGACCTGGCCGGCGAGGATGCGGTGGCCTTCGTCAAACTGGTCCTGAATTCCCAACGCGAGGGACCGGTTTCCTACCGGAATCTCAAGGGACACATCACCGACCTGCTGGGGGGCAAAGGGTGGAAGGACTGGTGGAAGGAAGCCAAGCCGGCCCTCAAGCGTGAGCCGATGATCGGGATGTCTGACGGTAGCCAGCCGAGCTTACGGCTCATGAGACAGGCCGATAAGTACGAGGACCGGCTGCGTCGCAGGTTCGACCATGGCAAGGACCCCCAGGACAAATTGATGCAGGTGCTGGGGTATCTGGACGAGATTTCACGCGAAGAGAAAAGCGGTGCCTGCAAAGGGTGCGTGGACGAGGAATTGCTGGTCTATTTCGGCAACGGGGCGGCCAAGGTGGCGGTCGCGGTCCTGAAGGAGAACCCCGGCCTGGCCCTGGCGGGGCTGGCCCTGCATGCGGAAATCGCCGCCCGCGGCGTGGCGGTGGCAAAGCCCAACCCGAAGGCCGCGGGTCAGGTTCTGGGGCGCATCCCGGACAAAAGTACCCTGAGCGGTGGTCTGCCCGAGGCCTTGTTGCAGCGGGTCCTGAACTACGTGCGTCGGACCATGCCCGATACCTGGGATGAGACCTGGTGTGCCGTGTTGATGCGGGCCGGCAAACGGATGTGCGATTCCATCACCAGGACCCTGATCGAAGGTGGACAGACCGCCGCCTTGTCCGCGGCCCTGGCGCAAGTCCTGGAACGACCCACTTCCAGTCCGGATCTTCTGTGCTGGTTGTGGCGGACCCGGTTCACCACCGGCGCCGGGGCCAAATTCCTGGCGGAACAGGATTCACTGCCGGTGAACCGCATCGCAGACGCCATGTTCGTGTTGTTGGATTCCGCGGGGAATCTCTACGGCATGTCGTTGGAGGAAAAACACCTCAAGATCCTCGAATCCGCACGGTCGGCTCTGGCTACACAGAGCAACCGGCCGATGCTGGATCTGATCGATGCTGCGGACCGCCGCGAGGGTATCCGGCTCAAGGGCCTGATCGAATCCAACACAGGCCTGAGCCCGGCCATGCGGACCCAGCTGCTCGGGTACCTGCGCTCGAAGTATGCGGACATCTTCATCGAGATCACTCGGGAATGGAAAGAGGGCGGCACCATCTATACCACCGAAGATGGCCTGCGCAGTACCCAGGACGCCCTCAACTACATCATCGAGATCGAGATCCCGGAAGTAGCGCAACAGATCGGCGAAGCGGCCAGCCACGGGGATCTGAGCGAGAACGCCGAGTACACCGCCGCCCTGGAAAAGCGTGACCAGCTGGCCAGCCGGGCCACTGGCCTGAAGAACGAGCTTTCGGTGGCCAGGGTGATCAACTATGAGATGGCTGGCGGCGACTTCGTAAACATCGGCACCCGTGTGGTGGCTCGCTCGGCGGAAACAGGCGAGGAAGATGTGTTCACCTTCTTGGGGCCCTGGGATACCGACGTGGAAAAGCAGATCCTCAACTACCAGGCACCCTTGGCCATGGCTTTCATGGGCACCAGGGTCGGCGACCGTGTGGTCTTCGGCGAGGGCGGCGGCCAACGGGCCTGGGAGATCCTTTCCATCGAATCCGCGATCTGACCGCCGGGCACCAGATACCTACAGATCCTTCCCGATGCCCCGCTGGTGCGACGCATAGACCGCGGCCTGGTCCTGGGGCATGATCAGCACATCGTGGATGTTCACGTGCGGCGGACGCGTCGCGCAAAACAGCACCGTCTCGGCGATGTCTTCGGCCTTCAGCGGAGGGAAGGTCTGATAGGTCTGCGCCGCCTTTTCGGCATCGCCGTGGAACCTCACCGCGCTGAATTCCGTCTCGACCATGCCAGGATCCACCGACGAGCACTTTACCTTCGTGCCCAGCAGGTCGATGCGCATACCCTGGGTGAGCGCCCGCACCGCGAACTTGGTGGCGCAGTAGACGTTGCCGCCGGGATAGACCTGCCGACCGGCGATGCTGCCGATGTTGATCACGTGCCCGCGGTTCCGCGCCACCATGCCAGGCATCACCGCCCGGCTCAGCCACAACAGACCCTTGAAATTGGTGTCGATCATCTCTTCCCAGTCGGTGTAAAGCGCCTCCTGGACCTTGTCCAACCCTCGGCTCAGCCCCGCGTTGTTGACCAGGATGTCGATCTCGTTCCATCCGGCGGGGAGGTTTTCGATGACCGTGTCGACCCTTACTCGGTCCCGGACGTCCAGCTCGATCGTGTTGCAGTCGGTGCCGTGGTCGGTCTTGAGCCGCCCGGCCAGGTCTTCCAGTTTTTCAAGACGGCGGGCGGCCAGGATCAGGCGACAGCCTTCGCGGGCGAATGTTTCGGCGCAGGCCGCACCGATGCCGGCGCTCGCCCCGGTGATGAGTACGATTTTGTCTTTCAGCATGAATCAATCCTCTTTCCAGTCGGCTATTCGATCCAGCGAGTGAGCCAGGCCATGACCTCGTTGTGCCATTGGATCGAGTTCCGGGGCTTGAGCACCCAGTGGTTCTCGTCCGGGAAATACATCAGCCGGGCCGGAATGCCCTGACGCCTCAACGCCGTGAAGGTGCTCAGGCCCTGGGTGTCGACCACGCGGTAATCCAGCGCGCCGTGTACGACCAGAGTGGGTACGTGCCAGTTCTGCACATGGTCAGCGGGGTTGTGTGTGCCGTAGTAGCTGCCCTCGGCCCACGGTGTGCCGCCGTGTTCCCACTCGGGGAACCACAGTTCCTCGGTGTCGTAGTAGGCCATCCGCTCGTCCAGATTACCGTCATGGGAAACGAAGGCCTTGAAGTTCCGGGCGAAGGGCTGGCCGTGCATCCAGTTGATCATGTAGGCGCCGTAGCTGGCCCCGGCCGCGACCACCTTGTCACCGTCCATCCAGCGGTATTTCTCGAGGGCGGCCGCGAGACCCTTTTCCAGGTCCTCGAGGGGACGATCGCCCCAGTGTCCGCTGATCGCATCGGTGAACTCCTGGCCGTAGCCGGTGGAGCCGTGGAAATCGACGGCCACGGTTGTGAATCCCGCCCCGACGTAGGCCTGCGGATTCCAGCGGTAATGAAAGTCGTTGCCAAAACTGCCCTGGGGTCCGCCGTGAACCAGGAAGGTCACGGGCCATTTATGTCCCGAGGCGGCTTTCTCCTCGGTCCAGCCATAGGGCTTGACCACGTAGGCGTAAACGGTTTCGTCGTTCCAGCCGGTGAAAGTGAACTGCTCTGGTTCGCCCATCAGCGCGGCCGCCAACTTTTCGCCGTTGAAATCGGTGATCTGCTTGAGGTCCCTCCCGGACGCCTTGATGGTGAACAGCTCGGTGGGCGATTTGAGATTCTGATGACCGAACAGCAGGGCGCCCTTGAGCAGATTCAGGCTAAAGTTGCGGCCCATCGTCTGGACCATGGTCGCCGTGCCCGACTTGACGTCGATCTTGAAGATCGACCGCTGGCCCAGATAACCGGCCGTGGCATAGATGGTCTTGCCGTTGCCGGCGAACTTCAAGCCGTGGGGGCTGAGGTTCAGGCCCTCGTAGGAAAAGTCGATGCGACGGCTTTCGCCGCCGGCCCAGTCCACCATTTCGATGTGGTAACGGTCGGCCTCGAAGTTGGGCCGGTCCATGGCCAGGTAGCAGAGCGTCTTGCCGTCGGGCGTGAACACCGGTTCGGTATCCCAGGCTTCGTTGGCCTCGGTGATGCAACGGATCGTACCGGAGCCGTCGGCCGGTACGGCGTAAAGATCGTAGTCGGTGCTCCAGGCCGGCTCGCTGCCGGGCAGGATCTTGGCGGTGAACACGATCTCGGACCCGTCGGGACTGACGGCGACTTCCTCCATGCCGCCCCAGGGGCGGGTGGGCACGTCGGTGTCCAGATCGGGCATCAGATCAACAGGTTCGCCCTTGGGATCAGCGCCCGGTAAAAGGAAAAGGTGGCTGCGCTTGCCGTCCTCCCAGGTGTCCCAGTGCCGGAACATCAACTCGTCGTAGATCATGCCCGTGGTCGGGTCGTCGGCCTTTTCCTTGTCGCGGTCGATGGTGCCCTGGATACCCAGGCCGGGATAGACATCCATCGTGAACAGGAAGCTGCGCAGAACGGGCACGACTTCGAGGTTGCTGATGTCCAAAGGCTGTTCGGTGATCTGCCGGGCCTCGCCGCCTGCCGGGTCGATGTTCCAGATTTGCGAACTTCCGTCGCGGGTGGACAGAAAGAAGATCGTCCCGTTCTTGCACCAGCGCGGATTGTAGTCCGCGGCGGGATTATTGGTCAGGCGTTTGGTCTTTTTGCCGTCGACGCTGGTGACCCAGATGTCGGTCATGCTCTTGTTGGCGTCCACGTCGGGGGTGCTTACCTGGTAGGCCACCCACTTGCCGTCGGGCGAAACCTGGGGATCGCCGAGGCGGTCCATCGCCAGCATATCGTGGACGGAGAAGGGGTGCTGTTCGATGGGTTTCGCGGCGGGTTCATCGGCGGCGATAGCGGCGCCGACGACAGTCAGAGTCAGCAGGCACAGGAAAATTATGGGACGGATTCGCAAGGGGCGACCTCCGGGGTTGAAAACCTGATCCGGCTGTGCCGGAAGTTTCTGGCGAAGCGGGGCCAATATAACACTGCTTGGACGCTGGGGGTAACTGCCATGGGAAATTGTCCCCTTGGTTTAAAAGAATGACACTGCTGAGAGTGCCATTTGCACCTTGGGCGGCCTATAATATCAAGCCGATGCCCCTGGAATTATGTCAGACAGGATCAACGTCTTGCGGGGATAAGTCCCGTCCTCAAATCCTGAACACAGGCAATCCCCAGTGCCAACGAATAGCCCCCAGACGCAAAGCCAGGGCGGTCAACATCCCGACCCAGACCGCGACGGTCGGAGAAATTCCCAGTGTCGTCAACATCGCGAAGAGTCCGGCCCCGGCAACCGCGGCGGTGGCATAGAGGTCCCGGCGCAGGACCAGGGGCACTTCGCCGGCCAGCAGGTCGCGAATCAATCCGCCGACCACACCCGTCATGACGCCCATCAGCATGGCGATGAGTGGTCCTGTTCCGGCCTCAAGGGCCTTGGCCGCTCCCAGAACACAGAAGAAGGCCAGCCCGATGGCATCGGCCACCAATAGAAGGTTTTGACGATGGGAAAGGAATGGGGCCGTCACGACGGTGAGGATCGCTGCCCCTGCAGCCACCAGGATGTAGACCGGGTCGTGAATCCAGAAAACGGGTATGGAGCCCAGCAGCAGATCACGCAAGGTCCCGCCACCGATGCCCGTGACGATGGC